>JAJDES010000082.1 GCA_029259675.1 Planctomycetota bacterium | reverse complement strand
CGTCATTGACATCGGTGGCGGCAGCACCGAAGTGGTCCTTGGCCAGCGCTTCGAACCCACTTTGGCCGACAGCTTGCACATGGGCTGCGTCAGTTGGACGCGGCACTTTTTTCGAGGCGGTCGCGCTTCGAAAGATGCCTTTCGCCAGGCTGAGTTGGCCGCCCTTGTCGAGTTGGAACCGGTCGTTGCGCGCCATCGCGGCCAGCAGCGCGAAATTTGCGTCGGCAGTTCCGGGACCATTCGAGCCGCACTGGCAATCGCCAAAGAGTCCGGTTGGTGCGAAGAGGAATTGACGTTGACCGCTCTCAATCAGCTGCGCGATGAGATCATCTCCGCGGAGCGTTTTGAAAAGCTCAATCTGCCCGCACTCAGCGAGGACCGTGCGCCTGTGATAGCCGGCGGCTTATCGATACTGCGCGCCCTGTTCCGCGCCCTCAAGATTGAAAGCATGACCGTGACCAGTGCGGCCCTGCGCGAGGGTTTGCTGTACGACTTGGTCGGACGCATTCATCATGAAGATGTACGCGACAGAACGATTTCCGCCATGGAACAGCGCTACCACATCGATAGCGAGCACGCGGCGAGAGTCCAAAATTCCGCTCTCAATCTCTTCGATCAACTCAGCGTAGATTGGGAATTGATCGGCGCAGATCGCCGCAACCTACTCAGCTGGAGCGCGCGGCTGCATGAACTCGGCATGACCGTCGCCCGCAGTGGCCACCATCGACATGGCGAGTACCTTTTGACCCACGCCGCCATGCCGGGCTTTTCACTGCAAGAAAAATGCGCACTAGCCAGTTTGGTTCGCAGCCATCGCCGCAAATTGCGCACTGAATGTTTCGAGGCCCTGACTCCCAATGAGCGCGAACCATGCCTGCGGCTGTGCGTGCTCTTGCGCATTGCCGCGCGGCTTCACCGGGATCGCAGCGACCGTCAAATCCCAGCACTTACCGCAAAGGCCCACGGACACAAATTGAGCCTTAAGTTCCCTCCTCAGTGGCTGAAGAAGCATCCCCTGACCCGTGCCGATCTCCGGCTTGAGAGCGAGCACTTATCGCGTGCCGACTTCGAATTGGAAATTAGCTGAAACCCCGCTGCGCACGAAACCGTTTAGGGCTCTTCGCATGAGCCATGAAAGCGGGTTGCGCAGGCCCCGATGCCGGCACAGATCCCGGCCCTGCTTTCATTGACTCTGCTTTCAGCGCTCCTTCTTTTTGGAATCGCGACGACGCCGCTGGCGCTTCTTCTTGCTCACATCGGATGCGGCCACGGGCAAATCCGAATCCAGCTCCTTGCGCCTCCAATCGCCTTGGGCACCACCCAATCCACCGTGCATTTCCATGAGTTGCGCCTGGCAAGAGAACCCATTCTCGGCCTTCGCTTCCAAACGCCGGTAACTGCCGCTCTCCAGAAGTTCCCAAGCCAGCTGATTGTCCTTGAGTCCCAGGTCCAGGCTCTCCTCCACAGCTCGCGCCCGAAGACCTTCGTCCAAGATCGGGAAGGCCACTTCTACCCTTCGGAAGAAGTTGCGCTGCATCCAATCCGCGCTGGAGCAGTAGGTGATCGGCTTTCCGCCGTTGAGAAAGCTAAAGACTCGACTGTGCTCCAAATAGCGCCCGATTATGGAGCGAACGCGAATATTTTCGGACACGCCCTTCACACCGGGACGCAAACAGCAAATGCCGCGCACCAACAAGTCCACCTTCACTCCCGCCTGTGAAGCGCGATATAGCGCCTGAATGATCTCTGGTTCTCCCAGGGAGTTCATGCGAGCGTTGATTCGCGCCTTGCGACCGGCATTGGCTGCGCTGATTTCATTTTCGATCAACGCAAGCATGCGGCCGTGCAGCGTGAATGGCGATTGCAGCATGAGTTCGAGGTTTTCAGCTTGGCCCAATCCGGTCAGCTGCCCGAATACGCGATGCACATCGCGACCGATCTTGCGCGAAGCAGTCAGCAAGCCGAGATCGGTGTAAACCCTTGCGGTTCCCGCGTGGTAATTACCCGTACCCAGGTGCACATAGCGCCGCAATCCACGACCTTCGCGCCGCACAATCAACAGCATTTTGGCGTGCGCCTTGTGTCCCACGATGCCGTAAACCACGTTGGCGCCGGCTTCCTGAAGGCGGGTGGCCAAATCAATATTGTGCGCCTCATCAAAACGGGCGCGCAGTTCCACCACAGCCGTGACCTCCTTGCCTGCCCGCGCACCCTCCAGCAGCGCTTCCACCAACGGTGAATCCTCATCCGTGCGGTAAACCGTCAACTTGATAGCCAACACATTCGGATCCACTGCCGCCTGCTGAATCAAATTGACGACGGGCGCGAAGGATTCATAGGGGTGATGCAACAGGGCATCGCCGCGCCGAATGACTTCGAACAAATCTTTCTGCCCGCTCAAGCTGCGCTGAACACCGGGCAGATAAGGCGGGAATTTGAGGTCGGGGCGATCAATCAAGTCGTACATCGCCGCCAGACGATGCAAGTTCACGGGGCCGTGCACGCGATACAAGTCGTCGGGTCCCAGACCTACATTCCGCAGCAGGAACCCAGCCATCTCCTCACTACAATTGTCGGCAACCTCCAAGCGCACAGCCTCTCCGAATCGTCGGCTAGCCAGCTCACCCTTGACTGCTTGCAACAGGTTGTCGACTTCCTCTTCATCCACCCACAAATCCGAATTCCGCGTTACACGGAATTGGAAACAGCCCGAAGCCGTCAAGCCCGGAAAGAGCAGCTCCACATGTTCGTGGATGATTGAAGACAGCAACACGAACTCGTCCTTGCCGTCCACCAAGCGCGACGGCAGCCGAATCAATCGCGGCAATGAGCGCGGCACTTGCAAAATGGCCACGCCACTCTCCCGATCAAATGCATCCTGCCCTTCAATGGTGACCAGGAAGCCCAAGCCCTTGTTCAGTACGCGCGGGAACGGGTGCCCGGGGTCGATCCCCATCGGAGTGAGAACGGGCGAGACTTCAGCGTTGAAGAAGGCGCGTATCCATCTTTTTTGACGACCGGACCAAGAACCGCGACGCAGCACGCGAATACCCTCATGGTCGAGCGCCGGCAAAATTTGCTCATTCAGAACGCGATATTGCTCGCGGACTAAATTGCGTGCGACCTTCTCGATTCGTTGCAAACATTCTTGAGCTGACAGGCCGTCGGGGCCCTGCAGAGGAAGCCCCAAGTCCACCTGCTGCTTGAGACCGGCAACTCGGATCTCAAAGAACTCATCGAGGTTGGTGCTGCAAATCGTCAGGAACCGGAGCCTCTCGAGGAGCGGAACGGATTCGTCCAAGGACTGCGCCAGGACGCGAGCGTTGAACTCGAGCAGGGAGAGCTCTCGATTGAAAAAGAGCTTGGGGTCGTCCAACTGGTGGGGTTCGGTACTCATCGGGAATGAAATCTTGGCGGCAATTGGCAGCCCCAAGCCGTCGAATATGGTGAGCGAGCCACCAGTGGGCGGGGACAGTGCAGTTCTAGCCCATACATTCGTCGCTGCCGAGTGAAGCTTTGCTTAAGAAGAAAGTGCCCAGATTGGGCAGAAAGCATCAGTTTGTGGGCCTATGCTCCCTGTCGATGGCCACACCAAACGCTGTTGGCTGTGCTCTGCTCTATGGCACTTTCCCTGGCCACAGGGCCAATTCCAAGCTACAGAGCCATGCCCGCGCCCAGGCGAGCCTTGCCAAGCAAGCCCTGCCAACCGTAAGGCATTCTCATTATGATTCCGACGCGGCCCGACAGGGCACCGGCTCTTCCCCGGTCATCCCGATGCCTTCCCGAAGCAAGGCGTCCTAGCTAGAAATCACCCATTGGCGAGCGAGAAACCAAACGAAGGCGCGGCGTCGGACATTGCCATGATCGCTGTCGATTGGTCCGGGGCCATGCAAGGCGAACGGCACAAGATTTGGATCGCCGAAGCCCGAGCGGGCCGACTGCAACTGCTCAGCGGAGGCCGCGACCGCCGTGAAACCATTCAATGGATTGTCGAACGTGCCGAGCGCGACCCCAGCCTGATCGTTGGATTCGACTTCGCCTTTTCCTTTCCCAGCTGGTTCTTGGACCAACTTGGAGCCCAAAGCGCGTTCGAAGCCTGGGCCAGATGCGAGCGCACTGGGGAAACTTGGTTGCGAGACTGCCCGGCTCCCTTTTGGGGTCGCCCATGCAAGGCCCGCCATCCGCAGCATCCTGAGCGCCCCGAGTTTCGCCTGACGGAGTGCGAAAGTTTGCCCTTGGCCGGCATCAGTCCCAAGTCCGTCTTTCAAATCGGCGGCGCTGGTTCCGTCGGCACGGGTTCAATCCGTGGCATGCCTTGGCTGACCGAGCTGCGAAACAACGGGTTTTCTGTCGACCCCTTTGATGCGCCCAAACTGCCCTTGGCGCTTGAAATATACCCGCGCAATCTGACGGGCTCCGTCCGCAAGTCGAGCGCCATCGCCCGCTCGATTTACCTCTCCCAACACTTCAACGATCAAGCGCCCGAAATCATTCAATCAGCTAATGAGAGCGACGATGCTTTCGATGCGGCCGTTTCCGCTCTTTGCATGGATGCATGGCGCGGGTCCCTGCAACGGTTGCGACCTGAGCAGCGTCCCCAGTATTTGCGGGAAGGTCGCATTTGGCATCCGGTGCGCGAACCTCAGCTTCATCCGGGCTGGCCCAATCTCGGCCCGCGCGCACTAGCCCCGGAAACACTCTCCCCGGAAGCACCGACGGAAAATTCGGAATTGCGGCCATAAGCGTCGCCCTGCGCATCCCCGGGGAATCCACATGAGTCCCACGTAAAACGGAACGCTGGACGGGGAGCCTTCACCTGCGCCACTTGATGCTGCAACCGACGCTCGGCTTTTGCGCTTTCTCCGGCTGGCTGGCAGCCAGCAATGCATCCATAGCGGCGCGCACGTCCGTCCCCGTAACCGGAACGGAGTCGCCCGGGCGACTGGCGTCAAATTGACCTCGATAAACGAGCATGTCCAATCCATCAAAAAGGAAAAAGTCGGGCGTGCAAGTCGCGTCGAAGGCGCGTGCCACGGATTGACTTTCATCGAACAAGTACGGGAATGAATAGCCGGCAGCGACAGCTTCGGCGGCCATGGCATCGGGCCCGTCTTCCGGGTAGCTGCTGGCGTCATTCGAATTGATAGCGACCAGCCCCAAATCCGAGTTCCCGTAGTCCCGCCCCAATTGGGCCAGTCCCTGGCGCAGATGCTTGACGTAGGGACAGTGATTGCAAATGAACATGACCAGCAACCCCTTCGACTTCTTGACGTCCTGAAAAGATGTCAACGCGGCCTCGTTCGTGGTGTCGGGTAGGAGGAAATCAGGTGCCGGCGACCCCAAGGCGACCATGCTGGAGGGAGTTAGTGACATTGCGAAATGGAATATGGATTGGAAATCAGTGCGGGCCCAGCCGCCTCAAGACCTCTCACGAGGCGGGCGCCAAGCCCGTAAGCTTGACGAAAGAGACAGGGTGCACAGGTAAATTACGATCTGAACAGTGGAGTTAGCATTGTCCCAGCCTAGGGAACAATCAATTGCTGTCGCTTCGGCCCCGTGGAAACAGCACACTACCAGCGTGATTCCAAAAGTGCCCCCCAGCAGGAAAACGTATGGCTCCTGGCATGAAGGCCCGGCTGAAACGATATGCGGCCAAGAATTGCCCGCGCACGGCCCTCGCTCCATTGGCCCGGCCCCCTTGGCGCCCGTTCCCTTGGCGCCCGTTCCATTGGCACTGAATCGGGAAGCCAAGCTTCGGCACCCCGGCTCGCCGGGTAGCCCAATAGCATCCACTAACCCCCTGAATGGCAATTCAGGATCTTCAGTCGGTCCAAGCCTACATACACCCCCTAGCGGGAATCCCTGTCGGCCGCAATGATTCAACAAGCTCCTGTTTGCCTTTGCTCTCCATCTTTCTGATAACCAGATAACGATCCCAAGCCTCGCAAATTGAGCACCGGACAAGAACCGTGAAAATACTAGTCGTAGACGACGACGAGGAAGTTCGCAAATGGCTCACGCGTTTGCTCGTCAAGCATGACATCGAATGCGTTACCGCTGCCGATGCCGACTCTGCGCGAAAATTGATTGTGCAAGGCGGTCCTGGATTTTTCGACACCATCCTGCTGGATGTCAATTTGCCTGACTCCTCCGGTTTGTCCCTGCTTAGGAAAATGCGCGAAGCGCAAGACGAGACTCCGGTCCTCCTGGTAACGGGTGACGGCAAGTTGGATGATCGCATCCACGGCCTGCGCTTGGGAGCCGATGATTACATTTCCAAGCCATTCTCCGGCAAGGAGTTGATGGCCAGGATTGAGGCCGTTGAACGCAGGCGGCGCAGCCTTCCAATTATGCGCTTGGGTGTGCTCGGCATGGACCTTGGCCGACGCCAAGTTCTGCACGGTCAAGAACGCATTGATTTCAGCGCGCGCGAATTCGATGTGCTGCGAATGCTCTTCGAATCCCGTGGGCGCCCCGTATCCAAGCAAGAATTGCTGAACGAAGTTTGGGGCATTGACTTCGACCCCGGCACCACCGTCGTCGAAGTGCAAATCGCCCGCATTCGCCGCAAGCTGGAGCCCTTCAAAAACCCCAGCATCGATACCATCGTCGGCAAGGGTTACCGCCTCAAATTGAGCGACGGAACGGACGATCCCGGCGACACGGATGGACCTGAAGCGGATCCCAAGCTTGGGTTACCGAGCTCGATGCAGGAGCTTGGAGATCAGCCCCCTTTGCCCGACGAAAGCAAAGCAAGCGATTCGGATTTGGGTCCGTCGCCGTCCAGCTCGGAAGGCGAGCCGCGCCCCTACAATCCCTTCCACTAGGCCATTCCACTAGGCCATTCCACTAGGCCCTTCCACTAGGCCCTTCCACTGGACGCGCTCCAACGTCCGCTCCAACGTCCGTTGCAGCTGAATGCTGTCCGTGCGCGCCCGCATGCGCTTGCCAGGAGATCGAATCATTTCACACGGCCGCTTTGGCGCGGAAGGCGGGCCTGCGCAGCTTCCGAAGCGACTTAGAAGCCGATTTTGCGCATTACGAACCGTGGAAGGCTGCGTATCGCAAGCATGACCAAGGCCCAGATCCCGGGGGCATAGGCCACCGGAGTCCCCTTGTCGATCGCCCGTAGAACAACACCCGCCACCTGGTCCGGCTCGCCCGCGAAGGGCGGCGGTTTGAGGCCCGCCGTCATGCCCGTTTTCACAAAGCCGGGCTTGATGCAAACGGTGCGCAACCCCGCGGCTCGAAACTTGTGGTCCAGGCCTTCCAGATAGGCCGAAAGGCCGGCTTTGCTGGCCCCGTAAATAACGACCGGTTTGCGCCCGCGCTCCCCCGCCACGGACGAAAAGACACACAGCGTTCCACCACCTCGGGCCAGAAGCCGTTTGCGCGCTTCTTCACAAAAGGCCACGGTGTTGCTGAAATTTATGGTCATCAAGCGCCGCGCCCAATCCGTGTCCGCTTCCAGATTTTCCTGCGCGTCGTAGACGCCGGCGGTGACCACCACGCAATCGAGGCCGGCAAGCGATTCCTCGCAATGCTTGAGAGCTTGAGCGAAGCCCTCCGGTTGCTCCAAGTCGCAATGATGGACTGGAATCTCGCGCGAAGACCCTGCCCGCGCGGAAAGATCGAGTGCCGTGCGCCGTTGATCTTCGAGGTCTCGACCCAATAGGCATAACTCGTCGCCTCGGGCAGCCATACGGCGCGCCAGCGCTCGGCCCATCCCCTTGCTCGCTCCTAGAAAAGCTACCTTCAAGCTCGATCTCCCAACATGCGTACGGACTGTGCACTGCGAAACTTTTGGTCCGGATCCCACTTCCTGCGCAATTCAAGGAATTGGTCCAGACGCGGTTCCATCAGACGAAAATCCTCGGGCCGTGTAAATGCGTCCTTGGCCAAGTAAATGCGACCGCCCATTTCAATCACTTCGCCGTTCAAGAGGTTCACCAAGCTTTGGGTATTCGCATCCACCGCAATATCCAGCGCAATGGAAATGCCGGGCATCGGGAAGGACAACATGCCCTGACCCTCGGCGCCACAGTCTTTGATCACGCACAGGAAAGAAGAAGCGCCGCCCTGCTTGGTCAAAAACTCAAGAAATCTGCGCGCTGCACCCTGTCCCGCTGAATTGGGCAAGACACATTGGTATTGCGTGAAGCCCCGCTTACCGTATATCCGGTTCCAATGCAGGATTTTGTCCAGCGGATAGAAAAACTTCTCGGGATGCTGGAGCCCCGCCTTCTTTGAGGGAATGTGCGTGCGGTAGATGCTCTCGTTGAACAGCTTCACCGACAACTTGTTCAGGGTGAAGTTGGGCAGGTTGATCGGCACGCTCAAGCGCCGTTTGGATTGGGGAGCTTCGGCCCGGCTTCCACTTTCGGCCCAGCGCCCTCGATACAGTATTCCGCGCCCCAGACTGGCCCCTGTGGAAACACAGTCAATCCAGCCCATCGTGAAAGGCCAAGCGTCACCTGACTCCTTGAGTAGCCGCACAAATTCTTCAATGTCCGGCACGCGCATGCTTTCGCCTTGAATCCAAGGGGAGGGTATGCGCTTCATTTGAAACTCCACCTCGAGGATGTGGCCGGTCAGCCCCATACCGCCGATGGTCCCCCAGAAAAGCTCCGGCTCGTGTTGTGCTGAACACTCAAGAATTCGACCATCCGCTACGCGCATCAAAAGCGCCGTGACGTGGGCCCCGAAACAACCCTCCACATGGTGATTCTTGCCGTGAACATCTGCGGCAACCATTCCGCCCAGGGTCACATACTGGGTCCCGGGCGTGACGGGCGTGAACCATCCGCGCTCCAAAAAGAGCCAGTTGATTTGGTGCAAATCGAGGCCGGCTTCCGCGCGCAGAATTCCTGACTGCTCGTCAAAGGCCAAAATGCGATCGGCCAGGATCGTCGTGGCCACATCCAGGGTGCCCGGCGGAGGCAGCGCCGAATCTCCATAGGCGCGCCCCAGTCCGCGCGAAAGCACGGCATCCTTGCTGAGCCGCACGAGATCTTCCGAAAAGACTTCGCGTCCGGGATGGGGCAAGCCCCCCCAGCCTGAGATTGTTGATTGATCGGCGTCCAAAATTGCTCGTTCCAAAGTGGAGACGAAGGATAGATCCGCATTCGGAGAGCGGCAACTAAAGCGCGAGGCTAGATTCGATCCAGCGGGTGGTCCCTGCGCCTGGGGCCGGAACTCCGGCCATCCATTGCAACAACCGAGCGCTCGGGCCCTAACTCTGCAGTTTCTTCTCCAACTTGGCCCAACTGTCTCGCAGGGCCACACCGCGATTGAAAACGGGTGCGCCCGCTTTGGAATCCTTATCGCGAACGAAATAGCCCTGGCGCTCAAATTGAAACGGGCCCGCTTCGCCCTCGTCTCCCAGACTGGGCTCCAGCATCGCTTGCTCAATGACTTCCAGGGAGCTTGGATTCAAATGATCCTTCCAATCCTGCCCCGGCTCAACTTGCATGGGATTGGGCACCGCGAAGAGATGGTCGTAGAGCCGAATCTCCGCACTTTGTGCGTGGGCAGCCGAAACCCAGTGAATGGTTCCACGTACACGGCGCCCATCGGCACTATCGCCTCCGCGCGTTGCCGAATCGTACGTAGCGTGAACTTCAACCACTTCGCCCGTTTCGGGATCTTTGACGCAACCCGTGCAGGTCACGTAATAGGCATAGCGCAAGCGAACCTCCTGACCCGGTTTCAGGCGGAAATATTTGCGCGGAGCCTCCTCCCGAAAATCATCGCGCTCGATCCAAAGTTCCCGCGAAAAAGGCACGGGCCGTTCGCCCGCAGTCGGTTGCTCGGGATTGTTGAGGGCCGTGATTTCTTCCGATTCCCCTTCGGGGTAATTGGTC
>JAJDES010000081.1 GCA_029259675.1 Planctomycetota bacterium | reverse complement strand
CGTTCGCATCCTGCTTGCCACAGCGAAGCAACAACGCAACGTATCCTCTGAATTGGAGGCCCTGCGCTTGCCGAGCGAGCCTTGCGTGCTGCGCTACCTAACCCCGGCTGGCATGAAGACCTATCACGTCCAGGAAGCGGACCGCAGGAATGGCGCTGTAATCAAACTCTGAAGCGGTTCTCCTGGGCTCTTCCACACTCGCAAATCGGCGCACAGCGATCGCCGCCCGAGTGCTCCAGAGCAATCCGCACGCACCCCTAAGCCGCAGGCCTACGCATAGTAGTCCCATGGGATAGCGACGCGTACAGCTGCTCGAACTGCTTGCCAACCTTGGCCCAGCTCAACTGTTCGTTGACGGCCTTGTAGCCGGCCGCCCCAAGAGCTGAACGCAATCGCTTGTCATGGCAAAGCTCGACCAAGCTGGCCGCCAAAGCCTGAGCTTCGTACGGGACGACTCGGCCTCCGCCGCTGTGCGCCACGATGCTTGCAACGCCAACACCTTCGGTCACGACCACGGGAGTGCCGACAGCCATGGCCTCCAAGGCACTGTTGCCAAAGTTTTCGTGCTGCGAAGGCATCACTAGCAATGCAGCCTGAGTAAGCAAGGCCGCCTTGTCCGCGCCTGAAACCGTACCGACGCGTTGAACTCGATCCTGCATGCCGAGCTCTTCGACTAGGGCATCAAATGTTTCTCCATAGCCGTCATCGGGGCCCGCAACAACCAGTGGCAGATCGGCGTGGGGCTGCAACGCTCGCAGCAGGAGATCGAGGCCTTTCTTCCAATTGATGCGCCCAAGAACGAGCACCGGGGGCTTGTCCCCCAAGGCGCTCCGTACCCGTGGGGAAACCGCCTCAAGATTGGCGTCCCAACTGTTTTGTTGAACGCCGTTGGGAATGCGCTCGATACGAGGCAGTTCAAAACCGAACTCGCGCAGGTCGTCGCATTCGGCTTTTGACGTGGCATGGATTGCGTCTGCATTCTCAAGGCTGCGTCGATCAACGGCTCGAATCCACAGCGTCTTTGTCAAGCGGCTGCGCTGCTTGATCAATTCACGCACGAGCATTCCGCGCGGTGACAAAACGTAGGGTACGCCCGCTTTCCATGCTGCGCGCGTCGCCGCAAGGGTCGGCCAACCATAGAGCGTGTGTACGTGAACCACATCAAAGCTCGCCACATTGCGCCGCAGCTCCACATCCATTTTGGGAGCGCGATACAGCTTGCGCGGAAACTGGACATCAAAGCGTGTCACATTCACGCCGTCGATGCGCTCAGTCCGCGGCACAAGCGGGTCCAGGGGCACGCCCGCATCCAAGTTCGTCGTGTACACGTCAACTGAGTGCCCCGCCTCGCAAAGTGCTCGGGACAATCCGTGCACGGAAGCGATCGGACCACCGTAGCGATGTCCGGGCAAGTAGCAGGGCGTGACTTGAAGAATTCGCACGGATCAGTCCGCTCGCACAGCGCGTTTGATGGTTTGCTCTTGCCGGATCAACAACGGATCCGGCCCATTTGGTTGAAGCTTGATCTGCGAGTCTGCAAAGAGCGGCGAATCGGCACTGTTACTATCAAGCCTTCCCTGCAACACATCCCGGTTGAAGAGCCCGCTCGCTTCGCAATAGCTAAGAATGGCATCTCCAGCGACCTTCTGGCCGCTCACATTGAAATGAATATCGTCGGGGATGTAGAGCACGTCCTCGCGCTCCATCAAGACTTCAGTCAAGTCGAGCACGTCCCACTCGCGGCCGGTCAAGACTTCAATCGTCGCGCGATTGAGTTCGGCTTGCCCGATCAAATCAGCGGAGACCGTATGTCCCAGGCGCCGGTAGAAATCGTGATAGCGATTGTTCACCTGGATACTTGCGGGCAACAGAACGAATAGCGGAACAACACCATTCGCATAGGCTTCCTCGCCCAAACGTAGTAGATCTTCGCGAAAGCTTTCAAAGGCCTGCCCGAAGTGCGACTCGGCGCTTAAGCTCAACATGTCTTCGTACATCTCGGCATAGGCCACGCCAAAAGCCAAATCCCAGGCATTGATGGCGTCTGCTTCCGCGCGTTCGATAATGTCGGCATCGATACGGCTCTCCAGTCTTGCCAAAGTTTGCGCATCGTAATTGAACAGCTCGGCCAATCTTGTCAGGTTGCGCCGGTAGGTCCCCGAACGCAGCGATGAGAACCTGCGTTTGGCGAGGCGAAACAAGTGGTTCGCAAGTACGGACTGCTTGCGCAAGCTTTGCCGGAATCCCGGCGGTTGCGCCTGCGTGGCCTCAGGCTCGATGATCCCGCGTTCCGATCGTCTCAGCTCAAGCTCGTAGTCCAGAAGGTCATTGCCCAAATACACGGCAATGACGACCAATTCCGGAACGGCTCGCTGGATGTATTGCTCGAAGTTTTCCTGATAACGGGCCAATCCAGTACCGCCTTCACCGAGATTGTGAAGCACGACATTGCGGCCGGCATCCCGTGCACCGCTCTCCAAAAAGCGCATGAAGTTCTGTCCGTCGCTGTCACGAAACTCTGCAAATGAATCCCCCAAGCCGAGCACGCGCAGCTCACCTTCGGCGATCGGCTCTACGGACTGCAAACGTTCGTTCACAGGAGCAACTCGATTCCAGCCCAATTTGTCGCCGATGGGCAATTTCCGAACGCCCCACTCCGCCACCAATAGGGCCAGCAATGCCGACGTTGCGGCCAAGGATAATTTCACGAGCCATCTGCGCTCAATCTTCGCAGTGGAGCCCCCAACTTGCCAACTCATGATTTCGCTCCAACGGGATGTATGGACATACTCCGCCCTTGTCGGCTTGTCTTGCGGGATTTCGAGAAGCGCAGAATGGCGTACAGAACAATCGCCAACTGCAGCAGGCCTCCCCACACGACGCTGAAATCCGACTCGATGTTCAACAAGTCACTGAAGATCACAGCGCCGACCAAAATCGAACCGTCTCCACAACCGGGTTGGTTGAGCTTTTGATAGAGCAATCGATACAAGACGCCCAACATGCCCATTCCAAGCCAAACACCGACGGGCCCGAAGTTGATGTAGAACTCAACAAGTTGCGGCAAGTTGATGGACGTTTCACGATCGCCGGGAACAAGAATGCGGTAGCGATGACCGAATCGTTGGCCCAATTCCTTGGTCGGCTTCTCGCGCCAAATGACCCTCGGTATAAAACTGCTGGCAAGCGTGGCGTAGGTTTCTCCCTGCCAGTATGGAATTGAATTGGGCGAGTAATTGACCACATGCCCCAACACGGCCAACTGTGCGGTTCGATTCACAACCATGTCGAGCGATCGCTGCCAAGTATCCTCTTCGTCGGTTACAAAGCGATCTCTCACGATTTCAATGAAGATGCGTGAACGATCGAGCATCGAAAGCTCGGCTACTCGACCCGAATTTTGCAGTAGCGTTCGGTACTCGTAGGAGTTGCCGCGAAAAAGTATCGCCGACAACAACAGCGCCGTGACCAGTATCAGACTGACTCGATGACGCACGGACCAGACCAACATCAGCACGAACGCGCCCTGCCGCAGGACCTGGCTGACTATTCCTGTGCGCAAACTGATCAGGAGGAAGAGCGGCACAATAACTCCCCACAGCACCACACGCTTCCAGCGCTCTGGCTTCGTGCGCAAATCGAGGATGATCAGTATCCCGATGCCGACTTTCAGCAAGAGAATCATGACTCGCATGATCTGAGCCAGCGAGCCACGGACCTCCATGGAGTCGGAGATGAAAGTGGCTGTAAGACCGATGAGTATCAGCACGATGGACAAGCTTCCGGCTCGTGCCGGGTCCCAAGCCAATCGCATCGGTCGCTTCATGCCGCGGCTCAGCACTCGCGGTGCCAGAACATAAAATCCGAGCAAGAGCGACCACCAACCACCCAAAGCTAGATCGAGCGCGCGCGAAATGCTGTGTACATCCGGGACGATGTAATGCATGAACACGACTCGATCGCGCACCAGCACTGGCAAGCCGAAATAGACGCCGTAAATGAGGCCCACCATCGGAAGGTAGGGGAGCGGATTTGCTCGGCGATGCTCAGGATCCAGGCGCAGAGCCCGCAACATGATCAAACTGGGCACAAGCCCGGAGAGAAAAATCGCTGCGCCCTTGAGCGGAATGTAATAGCCCTCCTCGCCCCAATCGCGCAGCGGTATGAGCATGGCACACAAGGCGATGCCCAAGCCCCCGATCAGCCAAGGTGAAGGCGCGCGATTCCGACGGGAGACCGCTGCGAGCGTATTGGTTTGGGCCGCCATCAACCCAGGCTTTCCCACGCCTTGGCGATTGATTCGGGTGTTGGGATTGACGTGAGTCACGGCAGTTTCGAGGCCGAAGCCACACTCACTTCATCGAAAGAATGGCCCATTCTGTTTAGGCCCCAGCGGCTTCGAACGCCACTTTCGGCGGACTTCAGAAAGGCGCTTGCCGGCCCAACAACCTCAGCTCCATCCCCTAGGCCACGCGCTTGCTCGCGACTCTTGCGGAGCCCTGTGAGCGCTCCACGCTGCGGCCCTTCGGCAATAGGCTTGGAATGGCTTCCAAGTCATGACCCGGCTCAGCACCGGTGTGGACCGGCTGCGTGAACGTACTATCCAAGGACGCTTCCGAAGCAATGGCCTCGATTAGGTTGCGCCACTGCCCCACGCACACGTCGCGCTCGTGGTAGGACAAGAAATGCTCACGGCCCCGGCGACCCATTTCCGCGCGCAACTTGGGCTCGCACTTAAGGTGGCGAATGGCATCGGCCAGCTTGCGCCCCGAGCTCTCGACGGCAGCGCCTGTGCCACGACCAAGGCCGGAGGCGGCAATCACCAAACCGGCTTGCGACCGTTCGATGGTTTGTGCGGATTCCGAGCGCGGACTACCGACGAACAAGGCCGGTCGACCCGAAGCCAAAATACCGTACAGCTTGCCCGGCACCGCCACGCCTGAATGTTCCGGGCGCAGGGACATGAAATGACAATCCGCAGCTTGCAAGGAGTAGCGCAGCTCTTCTCGCGGAAAGTAATCGTGAAACTCCACGTTGCCCAGGCCGAATTCGCGCACCTTTTCCTCAATCTCAGCCTTGCGCGGACCTCCGCCGACAAAAGAGAAGAGGACTTCCGGATCTTGGCGGTTGAGGATTCTGGCGGCTTCCAACAATTCATCAAAGCGATGCACCAAGCCGGCATTACCGGAGTACATCACTACAAATCTGTCTTGCCACCCCAAGCGCTCAGCCAGCGGATTGTCCATTTTGGCAATCGGCGCCAGCTCGTGACCGTCACTCCAAACCGGAATTTCCTCGATGCGATCCGGACGAACGCCTTTGTTCTTAACCCGCGCAGCCTGGCAAGGACCGAGCACCACATTGGCGTGGGCCGCGCGCATCGGAGCAGCATTGCACCATTCAAGCAAGCGTCCGATGAGGGAATCGCGACGCAGCATACCCAGTTCAAATTCCGCATCAGGATGCAGATCCATGACGTAATGGATGTGCACGATTCCACGCATGCGCCGCGCCAGCGCTCCACACCACCCGATGACCGGCGGAGTAGTCAGCGTAACAACGACGTCGGGCCAATTGGAAAGAACGGTTCGCAAGCCTGCAAAAGCATGGAAGCAAGCGTAATCGACAACCCTTCCCAGCAGCGAAGTGCGGCCCAGGGAAGTCGATGGCACGCGCAGAATTTCAACGCCCTTGTGCACTTCACGCAGGGCAGCCGGTGATCCGCCGGCGCCATAACGGCCTCGGGAACAAACCACGCGCACTTCATGTCCGTGGGCGGCTAGATGCTGCGCCAAGTCCGTCAGGTGCTGCCCGGTACTAGCGTAGTCGGGCCAGTAATACTGATTGACGAATAGGATTCGCATCGAAAATGTGCTTACTCAGCGCCACGTGAAGAATGAACGAGCAACCCGCGCCGACCGTCAATCGAAATCAAATGACGAGCCTTGGTTGTTTGCTCGATTGCGAAACCTCCCTAAGCGGCGGATTGAGCCTTTTCGCGCTCGAAGGCCGTCGCGGTCTCACCGGAGGTCATCTGATCGAAAATCCAATCAAAGGTTTTCTGCATACCGATCTCGAGCGAGATGCCGGGCTGCCAACCCAAGGCAGCTTGGATCTGAGTGTTGTCGCTGTTGCGGCCGCGAACCCCTTTGGGCTTGCTCAGGTCGTATTCGCGTTCCACCTGAATGCCTGCGATCGACTCGGTGATATCAATCAGTTGATTGATGGTGACCAACTCGCTTGAACCCAAATTGATCGGTTCACTGTGTTCACTTTCGAACAAGCGCAAAATGCCCTCCACGCAATCGTCGATGTACATAAAGCTGCGGGTCTGTTCCCCGTCGCCCCAAACACCGATGCTGTGGTTGCCACTGGTCTTGGCTTCGATGACTTTGCGGCTAATCGCAGCGGGCGCCTTCTCGCGACCGCCGTCAAAGGTGCCGAAGGGTCCGTACACATTGTGGAATCTGGCCACGCGAACTTCGAGGCCGTAATCCTCTTGGAAGTGGCGGCACATACGCTCGGAGAAGAGCTTTTCCCAGCCGTAACCGTCTTCGGGCATGGCCGGATAAGCATCCTCTTCCACCAAGGCGGTGACATTGGCTTCGACCTGCTTCGTTGCGTTGTAAACGCATGCCGAAGATGAGTAAAAGAAGCGCTTCGTTCCCTGATCCCTTGCAGCCATCAAGAGGTGCGTGTTGATCAGCACGCTGATCATGCACTCGGCCTTGTGATTTTCGATGAATCCAATCCCGCCCATGTCTGCGGCGAGGTTGAAGACATCCGTTACGCCCTGGCAAGCGGCCAAGCAGGCGTCTTTGTCGCGCAGGTCCAGTACCATGTTCTGGCAGGAATCATGCTGCTGATACCAGTCGTCAAAGCCCTTGACGTCCACGCACCGCACCCAGGAGTAACCTCGGCGAATGAGTTCCGCGGCCAAGTGACCGCCGATGAATCCTCCGGCCCCTGCGACTAGGGCTGTGCGCTGTTCGTAATTGCTCATTGCTGCTGGCTGTGGTTCGTGAAATTTTGGGCCAAACTCATTCGTTCCCTAGGTCTCATTTCGAGCGGAAGCTCCCAAAGGTTGAGGGGCCGGGCGCCAAAAAATCGGATCGATTGCGGAAACTGGAAAGCTTGGAGGCCAATCGCATGCGCCCGATTCGTGCCCTTATCGAGTTGATCCGGATTGGGTCGCTGTCGATGCTTTTGCGTGCTTCGCAGGAGCCTTGCCGCCGGCCGGCATGGCCGCCGCGGGCGTCGCAATGCGCTCAACGCACACATTGCCCAACACCAACAGATCCATATTGGTGCGCAGGAAACAGTCCAACGCCTCGCTCGGCTTGCAAACCACCGGCTCGTTCTCGTTGAACGATGTGTTCAAAAGCAGGGGAACGCCCGTGCGTTTTTGGAAAGCGCTGATCAATGAGTGGTAGAGCGGGTTGTCCTCGGAGCGCACCGTTTGCAAGCGCCCGGTTCCGTCTACGTGGGTGACTGCGGGTATAGACGAACGCTTATCGCGGCGAATGCTCCAAACCTCGCTCATGAACGGCACATCGCCTTCGCACTCAAACCACTCCGCTGTTTTCTCGCGCAAAATGGAG
Organism: Planctomycetota bacterium; assembly: GCA_029259675.1. Taxonomy (GTDB): domain Bacteria; phylum Planctomycetota; class UBA1135; order UBA1135; genus JAJDES01. Next base: position 4,301 of record JAJDES010000081.1, on the reverse strand, counting down.
GGAGCGAAGGGCCTAAATGATTCCCGTCGTTTGATTTTTGAATTGAGCAGTTCAACCGCGTCATCGCGGCGCGGGTCGCACAGGATCGAACGATTGCCCAATGCTCGCGGGCCCCATTCCATCGAGCCTTGGAACCAGCCGACAACCGCACCTTGATCAAGACGCTCGGCCACTTGGTCACACAACTCACTGCTTTCTTCGTAGCGCCGGATTCTGAACCCGTCTCCCGTCAATTCGCTCTTGGACTCCTCCAAGGCCGTCTCCACTTCGTCAGCGCCGAAGGATGGGCCGTGGTAGGCGTGGGTCATGACGTAGCCGCGAGGATTGCCCAACGATTGGTTCCAAACGCAGAATGCGGCACCGATAGCTCCACCGGAATCCCCGGCTGCGGGCTGTACATAAATCTCTTCAAAACCCGTGTTTTCGAGGATCTTGCCGTTGGCGACGCTATTCATGGCACAACCGCCGGCCAAGCAAAGTCGGTTGTAATGGGTCTCACAACGCAATTGCCTCAGCATGTGAAACAGCGCTTCCTCGTACATGGCTTGGGCCGATGCTGCGATGTTGCGATGCTCATCCGTCAAGGTGTCGGTGGCCTGACGCGCCGGTCCCAATAGATCCTGCAATTTGTCGGAGAACGCGCGCCCGACAGTCGGCGTTCCATTCTCCCAAACCATCGCCACACCCTCGGAGTGGTGCAGGAAGTAATCCAAATCGAGTTCGAATCGGCCGCCGGGAATCAAACGCACGAGCTTGCGCATTTGCGCCAGGTGAGTCGGCTCTCCATAGGGGGCGAGTCCCATCACCTTGTACTCGTCGCCGTAATTCCAAAAACCGAGGTGCTGGGTAATTGCCAAATAGAACAGCCCCAAGCTGTGCGGGAAGCAGACGCGCTCGCTCACATTCAAACTGGTGTTCTCGCCGACGCCCCACATTGTGCTGACAAAATCGCCGAAGCCATCCACCGAAGCCACTGCTGCGTTGCGGAAGGGTGACACAAGAAAAGCGCTGGCCATGTGGGCCCGGTGGTGCTCGATTGCGTGCACGTCAGCCCGCAATTCACGCTTTTTGAGTCCAAGACATTCTGAGAGAGTTTCTTCGATGCCGCGTACTCGGGAAGCGTTGCGTAGGCGATCGCCTATCGCACTGAAGTCCGGGCGGCTCTTGAATGTGAACAGCACCTTGCGCATTAGATTTGCGCTGGGGTCGCGATTGACCGCGACGTGATCGAGTTCAGAGGCATCGATTCCCCCCTCGCGCAAGCACCAACGCACGGCTTCACTCGGAAACCCTGCCCAATGCTTGATGCGCCTAAAACGCTCTTCCTCGGCTGCTGCGACCAGTTCACCGTCAATCACGAGGCAAGCTGAAGAATCGCCGTGGTAGGCGTTTAGGCCGAGAATGCTCGTCTTGGATCCCATTGAATGCGCGCTCTAGTTGGTGCCTGATTCCCTCCCGTGCCGCCCCATGCGGTCATCGGCAAGCCCAACAGGGGCCTGTGCGAGAGCTGGCGGAAAATCTGGCTTTGCAGCACCCATCGACTGGCAACCCGAATCCCCCAAGGGGTTCGGCTCGCGAATTTGAGCGCTGCGAGCCGGCACTTGTTCCGGTGCACGAAAGCACCCCAATGCAGCCATTAGCCCATACGGCAATCGCGCCCAGCATCCGATAGCGAAGGCGGCTTCTGCCAAGAAGTCCCTTCCCATGCCCGCAACACCCCGACACCAAGAATCAGCTCAGGCAGCGCCTACACACAGCCTGCGGGCCCTCGATCCGCCGATAATCAGCGCTTCTGCCAGCCCCAAACCGCGTGTGCTGCTCGTCAGCCATAGCTACACCGCGGCGGAGAACCAACTCAATCTCGAGCACCTCGGCAAGCATTGCGATCTTCTAAGCGTGGTGCCCGAAATCAAATCGGATGCCGGGTTGCATCCCGATCGCTCATCCAGCTTGCCGGAAGGGCCCGGCCTTGTCGGCAAACGCTCGCTGCCCTACTTGGGGTCCAACCGATTCATCAGCCCCTTCGGTGCCGAGTTGCGACGTCACTCGCCCGACCTCGTCAATGTCGAATACGATCCTTGGTCGCCCCTGACACTGGAGACCATTGCCTTGACCCGCTGGCATGCTCCGGGCGCGAAGCTCGTTTGTAGCGTAAAGAAGAACACCTATCTCACGAAGGCGCGACCCAAGGAGTGGGTCAAGCGCTCGCTCCATCATTGGGCTGCCGAACGCGTTGACGGCTATATCGCCGCCAGTGATTCCGTGCGCGAGTTGTCCATTCAGCGTTTCGGCATTGATCCCGAGCGCATACACACCTGCCATCACCTGGCGGTGGACTTGGAACAATTTCAACCCGAACCGCACGCACACACTCCAGTCGCTGCTCCCGCAATTGGCTTTGTCGGCGAATGGCATGAGCGCAAGGGCGTGATTGAACTCGTACATGCCGCTCAACTGTTGGCGGACAAAGGGCTGCACTTTGAATTGCGTCTCTTAGGTACGGGCCCCCTGCGCCACTGGCTCAAAATGCGCGCCCAAAATAGGCCGTGGTTGAAGTTGGCCGAGCCTGTGCCCCATCGCGCAGTTTCGGGCTTCCTGCGCAAGTGCCAGATCTTTGCTTTTCCCTCGCGTGCACTTCCCGACCATCAAGAACACGACGCCCATGCCTTGATGGAAGCCATGGCCTGTGGCCTACCCTCGGTCGTCACCGAGTCGGGGATCATTTCCGAATTGGTCGGAACGGATTGCTCCATCGCGTCGAGCATGGAAAACCACCAAGAGCTCGCAAACGGCCTTGAAGCGCTGATTCTGGACGATTCACTCAGGCGCAGGCTAGGCCAAGCTGCACGCGCACGCGCACTTTCTTCATTCGGCCTTGAAAGCGTTGCCGCGCGTCGAGCCGCCATCTACCGCCGCATTTTGTCCAGCTGATTCGCAGGCACCCCATTAGCAATGAGCACACAAACCTACATCGCCAAAACGGCCTATCGCAACGACGAAGCGCCGGCACTCTACGAGCAACGTCCGTACTACCAAGGCGCTTTGGGTTCCTATCGCAAGGCTCGCGAGATCGTCGCCGTGGAATCGGCCATCGACACCTTCGAGCCAGACGGAAGCCTGCTCGACTGCCCCTGCGGAAACGGCCGCTGGTTCGAGCGCTTGGCGCGCAGGGCCAAAACAATCCACGCGCGCGACGTTTCCGAGCACATGGTAGCCGCGGCGGCGACGCGGAAAATTGACGGGCTCAACATCCATGCGGAGACCGGAGATGTAGAGGACATCGATTTGGAGGATGGAGCGGTGGACAATGTGTTCTCCTACGCTTTGATGAAGCACCTGCCGTTGGATCTGCAGTACCGCGCGGTCTCCGAATTCGCCCGCGTCAGCCGCGGGAACATCGCAGTCAGCTTCGCCGTTTGGAACCCGCTCTCATACTCCGTTTGGCGCATGCGTTCCCTGCGCTCTGGCGATCCCGTCTGGCCCGGCGAACTGCCGAAGATTGCCCGCAAAGCCAAGCTTTCCGTAAAGCGAGTGATCAAGGTCGGAACCCCCGCCGGCATGGAAGCGATGGTTCTGTTCGGGCGCGAGTAAGCACTGGGACAACACTTCTCCTGCGAATCGCCACTTGTGGGCTTCGGAGCAGCTCACTGAGCAGCAATGGCCGCTTGGTTTGCTGTTGGGCCGAACGATTTGATCTGAGCACTGATTGATCGGGCGGACTTCTCGCAGCCGACAGCAGTCGCTGCCCAGGGTCTTCTGCCTCTCCGCCGGCCTTGCCCTAAGCGGGGGTCGTCACGACTCGAGTTCGCCACTCGACGTTCAATTGCGCGACGGGTGACCCGAAAATCCTAGCCCTTGGGGTTGACCGACCGCCCCATGAGGCATATATATGTGACTTCGTACACATTTTTATGCCTATCTCGACACGCGACAAACGCCGCAAGGTAATCCTGGAATTGGTTGGCGGCGGAAACGTCCGCAGCCAAGCGGATCTTGCGGACAAACTCGACCGCAAGGGTCTGGGAGCGAACCAGGGAACGCTTTCGCGGGACCTCCGCGATCTGCGCCTGCGCAAGGGACCCCACGGCTATGAATTGCCGGAGGGAAGCACTTTTTCCGTGCCGACAAGCCCTCAAAACGACTTGCTCGGCGCATTGCGCTCCTGGCTGCGTCAGGCAATCGTGGCCCAAAATCAAGTCGTTCTGCACACACCGCCCGGTGCCGCCCCCGCCCTTGCTTTGGCCTTGGACCGCGCCGCCATGGCCGGAATCGCTGGAACCATTGCGGGGGACGACACCATC
>JAJDES010000009.1 GCA_029259675.1 Planctomycetota bacterium | reverse complement strand
GCCCCCGAAGGCAAATACGCCCAGGCTTCCGCCGCCGAAGGCCATGCCGCCGATTGCGAAGTCGCCCATGGCGAACCAGCCCTTGGCCACACGGATTTTTTGGCCGGGATAGCGCGGGCCCACAAAGACGTGAACCAGCGGCAGTCCCAGGAACTCCGTCGGGGAGCGATACTCGCCGCTGCTGCCCAATTGCCTCTTCCAGTTGTGAAACGTGCGCTTGAGCGGACCGCCTTCCAGGGCGCGCGCGCGCGTCGGCAACTGCTTGGCCAAGGCCGTGAGGTCTTCTTCCAAAGCTTCGGCGCTGCGGTAGCGATCCTCGGGGCGCTGACTCATGGCCTTGCGCACGACCGCGTCAATCTGATCGTCGGTTTCGGGCGAGATGCGCGAGAGTGCGCTCGGTACGCCCGATTTGATCGCCTGCATGACGGCCAAGGCGGATTCGCCTTCGTAGGGTCTGCGACCGGACAGGGCTTCGTAGAGCGTGACGCCCAGGCTGTAAATGTCGGTGCGCTCATCGACTGCGTGCTCGATTGCGTGGGCCTGTTCGGGCGACATGTACCAGGGCGTGCCGATCGTATCGCCGCTTAGGGATAGGCCCATCTCGGCTTCATCCTTGGCCAAGCCAAAATCCGCCAGGGCCGCGCTGCCGTCGGAGCGCAGCAAAATGTTCGAGGGCTTGACGTCGCGGTGCACGATGCCCAGGGAATGCGCGGCCGACAGGGCGCGGGCTACGGGTGCCAAGAGGCCCGCCATGGCGGCGCGGTAGGTGGGAGCGGATGCCAGGGACGGCGCGTTGGTGCAGCGCGAAAGGTCGCCGGCTGACCACGGTCGCTGCTCGGGCAAGCGCTGCAGGGCTTCGGCGAGGGTCGGCCCGGCCACGAACTCCATGGCCAAGTAGTGATAGCCGCGACAGTGGCCGACGGCGTAGATGCGCGCGATGTTGGGATGCTCGAGCCGCGCGACGGCCTGTCCTTCGCGACGAAAGCGATCAAGGTGAACGGATTCCGTGGCCAGCGCGGGTCGCAGCACTTTGAGGGCGATTTGGCGCGTAAGGGCTTTTTCTTCGGCTAAGTAGACCGTGGCCATGCCGCCGCGACCCAGTTCGCGCAGGATGGTGTAGCCGTCCAGCACGGAACCGGGTCCAAGCGGTTCACTGCCGCTGGGGGCCACGGCCAGGCCGACCTCAATCATGCGCAGGCTGCGGGCCAGGGCGCGGCGGTGCTCTTGCGGCACCTGTTGCAAGATGAGTTCGCGGTCGACGTTTACGCCGCGCGAAAGGCGATCGGAGTACTCGGCCACCAGGCGGTCGAACAGTGCGTCGAGATCTTGCTGGGACATGCCTGCTCCGGGCGTCGTTGGAACTGCGATTCGTCGCAGAAAAAGTAAAAAGTCAGTGGGTGGCCCGTTGCCAGGCCTCGAGGGCGCGTCTGTAGAGCGAGTGCACGGCCGTTTCGGAGCGACCCATGCGGCGGGCTGTTTCGGCGGCGCTGAGGCCTTCGAACTGGCGCAGACCAATCACGCGCGCATGGTCGGGATCCAAGCTGCGAAAAGCGCGCACCAAATCGTCGGTGCTTTCGGCTCCCGCCACTTGTGTTGCCGGACCCGGGGCTTGCAGTGGGACGGAAGAGGCGCGCACACCAACTGAGCTCCAACCGGATTCGACAAGCGGGGTTTCTCGACCCGAGCGCTTGAGCGCGCGAATGGCGCGGGCCGCGTCGATGACCACGTGCTTGGAGAGGGTTTTCAGGAATGCGTAAAGTGCGCCGGGTTCGGCCTCGGCTGTGGGAGCGTCCTTGGCCCCCAAGGCGCGGATGTAGATCTCCTGCAACAGGTCATCGATTTCAATCCTGGCCAGCACGGCCCGGCCCGTGAGGTGGTGTAGCAACAGCCTCAAGCGGCCTTCGAGAGCGAGCATGCGCGGCCCCAGCTCCTCCACCCTCGGACCCTCGTCTGGGGAGCCCGGGGGGACATCGGGGGTGGGTGGGTTGGTGGGGGTGGACATGCTGGCAGCTAACGGGCGGGCAACAATGGTATGCTGAGACCTTCGCCGTGCCCCATAGGAAGGGTCGTGCGAGCTACATCGAGCCGAGGACTTCCATGGGCGAGCAGGACATTTCCGAGGTAAGGGACGATAGTCAGATGCGCGCCTTCACGCGCGCGTTGCTGGAGGACCTGCAGGCCCTCGAGCGGATGATTCGAGACGGAAAGATCGAATCGGGCATCCGCCGCATCGGTGCCGAGCAGGAACTCTTCCTTGTGGATGAGGGTATGCGACCGGCGCCGGTCGGGTACCGCATGCTCGCCGACTTGGCGGGCAAGGGCAGCTTTGCACCCGAGCTCGCGCAGTTCAACTTGGAGATCAATCTCCAGCCGCAAGTTTTGGGGGGCAAGTGCTTGTCCGCCATGGAAGCGGAGTTGCTGGAGAAAATTGAACTCGCGCGCGTGGAGGCCAGGCGCTACGAAGCCCAGGTCTTGATGGTGGGGATTTTGCCGAGTCTCGAGCAGTCCCAACTGAGCTTGGAGAACATGGCTCCGATTCCGCGCTTTCATCAGCTCAATCGGATCATGACCGAGCTGCGCGGCGGCGAATTTCACACCTACATCAAAGGTGTCGACGAACTTCAAGTGCGGCACGACAATGTGATGTTGGAAGCGTGCAACACCAGCTTCCAAATCCACTTCCAAGTCGCACCGAATGAATTTGCCAAGCTTTACAACTTGGCCCAATTGGTTACGGCGCCCGTTTTGGCGGCGGCCGTCAATTCGCCCGTATTCCTTCAGCACAGGCTTTGGAAGGAAACGCGCGTGGCCCTGTTTCAACAGTCTTTGGATGTGCGTTCCGCCGCTCACCAAGCGCGCCAAGCTCGAACGCGTGTGAGCTTTGGAGACTCATGGGTGCGCGATTCGGTGATGGAGATTTACCGCGACGATGTGGCGCGCTTCCGCAGCCTCCTGTCAACCGAGGTTGATGAATCCGCGTTTGCCGTTTTGGAGCGCGGGGACATTCCCAAGCTGAGAGCGTTGTGTTTGCACAACGGAACGGTCTATCGCTGGAATCGCCCGTGCTACGGAATCGGCGACGGAGTTCCGCACTTGCGGATTGAAAACAGAGCCCTGCCCGCCGGGCCTTCCGTGGTGGATGAAGTTGCGAACTCAGCCTTCTACTTCGGCTTGATGAGCGCGCTGGGCGAAGAGTACGGCGACATCTCCAAGTTGATGGAGTTTGATGAATGCAAAGCCAACTTCATGGCCGCGGCCCGCTATGGACTGAAGGCCCAGTTGACCTGGCTGCACGGCGAGACATTTACGGCGGGGGAGTTGATCCTCAAGCATCTGCTGCCCCTGGCGCGACAGGGCCTGGAAGTACAAAACATCGACAAGGCCGACAGCGATCGATATTTGGGCGTGCTCGAGGAGCGCGTTCAAAAGGGGCGCTCCGGGGCCCAATGGATACTCGATTCGCTCGGCAATCTGGCCGGCACGGGCACGCGCGACAAGCGCTACCGTTCGATCTCGGCTGCGATGATCAAGCGCCAGGCCGACAATCAGCCCGTACACACCTGGGAACTGGCACGTGCGAACGAGTCCCCGCGCTGGGCCGACAGCTTCCGCACCGTGGGGCAGGTCATGGCAACGGACGTTTTCACGGTCCACCCCGAGGATCTGGTCGATTTGGCTGCCAGCGTGATGGAGTGGGAGCACATCCGCCATGTCCCAGTTGAAGACAGCGAGGGCCGCCTGGTGGGGCTTGTCTCGCACCGGGCCCTATTGCGCATGGTCGGAAGGGGCGGAAATTCCGATCCTGTGGCTGTGCGAGAAATCATGACCCCCGACCCCGTGACCATTACGCCCAAGGCTTCCACCCTGGGCGCGATCGAAACCATGCGTCGCCACAAGGTCTCTTGCCTGCCGGTGGTCCGCGACGGGATTTTGGTGGGTATTGTTACCGAGGCCGATTTCATTGACGTAGCGGCCGAGCTTTTGGAAGAAAAGCTGCGGGACGCGGGAACGGACCCGGCCTGAGCTTCGATTCATCATGCAACGCGATTCATTCCCCTCGGATTTGCCCACTGGTTTCCCCGCTTCAAACCCCTCCGGTTTGCCCGCGGGTTCCCTGCGTCGTGAAGCCGGCAAAACCGATTTAGGCCACAGCGATATCGGCCATAAGGCCGGCGAAGGCCAAGCGGATGCATCGGGCCCGATCGGTTTGCCGGATTTGATGCCCGGGGACGAGTTTTTGCCCGCCTTCTTACAAGCTGCGGAAGAAAAGGCGGGTGGTGACAATCCCGAGCGCAGGTCCCAATCCGATCGACGCAATCAGTCAGAGGGCGACCGGCGTGAATCGGAACGATTGCCCTTGCGCCGCATCATCGGCACCTATGAGGATCCAGAAGCGCAAGTCGCTTCGGAAGTGAGCAGTCCGGGCCCGTTGTTCGTTGTGATCGGAGGCGTTCACGGAAACGAACCTGCGGGCGTGCGCGCCGCGCTGCGCGTGCTGGAGCGCTTGGCCTTTGAAAAGCCGCGCTTCCAAGGACGACTCGTAGCCGTGGCCGGCAACCTGCGAGCGCTCGAGCGCGACGAGCGCTACATCGAAGACGATTTGAATCGGCACTGGACGCTGGAAGCCGTCGAACGCGTGCGCTCCCAGGGCAGTCGCGCGGATTCGCCGGAGGACCGCGAGTTGCGCGAAATTCTGGCCGTGTTTGAGGAGGAGCTGAAGGGGCCCCAGGAGCGCGCGATATTCCTCGATCTGCACACGTCCTCAGGTCAGGGCGCGCCTTTCATTTGCATGGGGGACACGCTTCAAAATCGGCACATCTCCCAGGGCTTGCCGATTCCTCTGATCCTCGGCCTCGAGGAAGTGATTCGCGGATCGATGTTGGAGTACCTCGGTGAGCAAGGACATTGCGCCCTGGCCGTGGAGGGTGGTCAGCACACGGATACGCGCACGGTTTCGCACCACGAAGCTGCGATTTGGTGCGCCTTGGTTGCGGCCGGTTGTCTGCGTGAAGAGGACGTATCCGACTTTGCGCAGCAGCGCGACCTGTTGCGCGTGGCAGCGGGTGGCTTGCCCTCGGTGGTGGAAATCTTGCACCGCCAGGCCTCCGTGGAAAATGACGGTTTCGAAATGGTGCCGGGCTTCCACAACTTTGAGCGCGTGCACAAGGGCGATCTTCTGGCCACGGACAACGAGGGCGAAATCCGAGCCCCATTGACCGGGCGCGTGCTCTTGCCGCGTTATCAGGGCCAGGGCGACGACGCCTTTTTCCTGGGGCGACGGGTCAGCCCCTTTTGGTTGGGGGTTTCTGCACGCTTGCGAGCCATGCGCGCCGAACGTGTATTGCACCTATTGCCCGGAGTGCGGCGGGTTTTGCCCGGCTCGCCCGCCACGCGCTATTCGGATCCGCTCCAAGCGAGCTCCAAGGACAATCGGCTCGAGGTCAATACGCGCATCGCCCGCTTCTTTCCAGCGCAGCTCATGCATCTCTTCGGCTATCGGCGCCGAACTCCCATGCAAGGCGTCGTCATATTTGAGCGACGTTGCGAAGGGCTACCCTGGGGTTGAGCTAGGAGGTCGGGCGTGAATCCGGTGCGACATGTTCGGGCCAGCCTGCGTTTGGTCGCTGTGATGCTCGCAACGGGCGCGATTGCGACGCCGACGCTGCTGATCATGCTCTTCACCAAGGGCGGCGGCTTGGGTGCCAGGCTGCGGATTCAGGCCTGGTGGTCGCGCGCGTTGCTTCGAATCATGGGCATCCGCGTCCAACGCGACGGTTCGATTGAGGACTTTTCAGGCGTGGTTGTTTCCAACCACGTTTCCTACTTGGATATTCCGGTCCTAGCGGCACTGCACCCGGTGCGCTTTGTGGCCAAGAGCGAAATTGCCCAGTGGCCTTTGATAGGAATGTTGGCGCGTTTGTCGAGCACGGTTTACTTGGATCGGAGTCGCGGGCGCGACCTCTTGCGCGTTTCGAATGAATTGAGTCGGACGCGCGACCTCGGGCAATCGGTGCTGATTTTTCCCGAGGGCAGGTCCACTTCGGGCGCGGAGGTGGGTCCCTTTTATCCGGCCCTGTTGCAGTGGGCGGCCAAGGCTGAGGTGGACTGCTTGGGCGTCGCGATTTCCTATGCTACGCCGGGGACACCGGGAGCATCGGCATGGAACGCGTGCTGGTGGGGGGAGATTGGATTGCTGCGCCACTTCTGGAGGTTGCTGGGCATGCCCCTGATCGAGGCGCAGGTCTCCATCGCGCCCCAGCCGCGACGCTCATCCAATCGCCGCGAGCTGGCGCGCGGGCTGTGGAACGATGTGAGCCTCGCCTTTGAGCCCATCGACCAGGACCCGCCGCCGCCTAACTGTCCATGGCCGGATGTGCGGCCGCGCGGAGCGGACGGGCAGGTCTTGCTGAATGCGCGCGGGGCCGGGCCTGGATCCGACTGAGGGGGCCCGCCCCGGCGTTCACCTGTTTCAGAATGAGTCCGATCGGGCTTCGTTCCGCATTGGAATTCGGCCGGCCGCTCGAGCCTGGCCGGATCCGATTCGTGTCTCGCCCTGGGGCCAAAATCGGTTTAAATCCGTCCCGCATTGTTATCCTTCACGAGTGCGTTCGGGGATAGTTTCCGGACTCCGTCAGAGGGGGCAATTTCCCGCCTTGTGGGCCAGATCGGAGCCCAGATTTGGGTTGGGACTTGTCGATGGAATCAACCTGGGTCGCCCCGACCTGTGCGCAGATCAAGTCCTTGCTCAACGGAACGCAATTACACTCTCCTACGTCCAACCAGCGGCCATTTTCCAGGTTATCCTTGCGTGATCCTAGGGTGACTCGGATTGGGGCCAAATCACCTCTCCCCAGTCGATCGCTTCACGCCAATAGCGTGGCAATCGGCATGGGCTTGAGCCCCTCGGAATCGCCTTCTCCACACTGGGTTCTCCACACTGGGTCCGCTGCCCTGGCACCATCACCATGACCGGTTTTTCTTCTGGGCTACTTCATTGGCTTCGGCTGAGCCTATTTGTGGCCATGCTCAACCTCTTGGGGAGCCAAGCCCAAGCTTTCCTTCCCAAGCAATTGGGCAGTCAGGAGGGCGGTTTCTCCCAAACGGGTGCAGCAGGTCAAGGCACGCCCGCAAAGCCGGGCAGCTCCGTGGGCAGCGCGGGATCCAGCGGCGGCATCCTCCAGCGCGGGAGCCAGGGCGGCGTGATCGTGCCGGAGCAAAACCAGGTGCTCTTCAACACCCTGCTCGAGGTTCAGACGGTCAGCACTCCGGTCTTAATCACCTTGAGCAACCCGAGTTCCCTGCCTGCCGAGGTCGCCGGTCTTGAGCTTGAAGGTCCGGACGCGTCGGAATTTACGGTGGCCTTGGAGAACGGCAGCTTGCCCTTCACCCTTCGCCCCGGTCAAAGCAAGAACATCAGCGTGCGCTTCGCCCCGCAGTTTGCCGGCCTGCGCAAAGCTCGCCTGCGCATCGCACAACGCGGAGCCCTCGTACCGGATCCGCGCATTGCTCTGCGCGGCGCGGCCTATGGTTTGCCGGGTGAAGAACTCAACATCAATGCCGGAGGTGGGCGAGTTGATGACGGTTTCAGCCAAGAATGGAGTGCGGACTTCGGTGCTGTGGGCGGTCTCAAATTCCTCAATGGCAAGGACATCATCGGCACCGATTTGCCCGAGATCACAGCCAGCACGCGCGAGGGTCGAGCCTTCGGTTACCAGCTGGACCTTGCAAGCGGTTTGGAAAGCGCTGCTTACCGTGTGACGCTGCATTTTTCAGAGCCCAACGCAAAGCTTGTCGGGCAACGCATCTTTGACGTGCGTCTCGAAGGTGAAACCGTGATCGACGACCTCGATCTGGTTCAACTCGTCGGCAAGAATGGTTACCACAGCGCGAGTTTTGATGTGCAGGTAACCGACGGGGTGCTCAATGTGGATCTGGAAGCATCGGCCGGGCGCGCAACCATCGCCGGCATCGATGTGCGTGGCATTCCCATGCTCGCCGCCGATCGCACCGAAATTGAGTTTGGCGGGATTCCCGCCGGCCTCATGGGCGAAGAGCTTCTAACCATTGCCAACGCGGGCGTTTTGCCCCTCTTGATTGATGATCTGACCGTTTCGGCGGAAGAGGAGCCGGCCTTGGCCTTTCTTGTCGAGCAGGG
>JAJDES010000080.1 GCA_029259675.1 Planctomycetota bacterium | reverse complement strand
GGGCCGGCGCCGAAACCGCGCGCGGCGACCTGGAACAAGAACCGCTTCCGAATGCGATCGAGGCTTCCGTAGAAACACAAGCGCAGCCCGCAGCGCGCAGCTCCGAGTTTCGTCTAGATTCCCTGGTCATCGACGGACTCGACCTATTGGTTTTGGACGAAAGCGTCACGCCCCCCGTGCGAGTTCCGCTCAATCAACTCGATGTGGGAGTCAAGGGCTTTACCACACGCATGCTCGAAGAAGAGCGAGCGCTCCGCTTCTGGGTCAATCTTGGCGCGGGCGATATCCCACTCCCCGTGCGCACCAAGCGCTCCTTCTTGGGTGGCCTCGCCAGCTCCGCGCTCAAGGTCACCGGTATGGACAAAGACAAATCTGAAGCAGTGCAGCGCGCACTCTTCGACGAAGTCGGCATCACGGGTCGCGTTTCGCTTTACCCGGCGCCCGCCGGCTGGGCCAAGGTCGAACTTAGCGCACTGGAATTGCAAGCCTTCCGCGGCCTCGCCAATGCCGCCGGCGTCACCATCGGCGACGGATTGTTGGACTCGCGCATCGATGTGCGCTTGTTAGGAGATTCCGGTGTTAAGACAAATGCCGAATTCAGTTTTCAGTACCTGTCGCTTGATGAACCCGCGAACGGGCCGATTTCGCGCTATTTAAAGCTGCCCGCACCCTTGGACGCGGTGCTCTTCGTACTGCGCAATGACGATGGAGAACATGTCATTCCGCTCAAATTCGAAATGAGTGCCGAGGGAGGTGTTACGGCGAGGCATATCGCTCAAGTGGCCACGACGACCCTGGCCAAGGTCATCGCCGATGCCATTGCCAGCTCACCTTTCCGAGTGCTCGGCTCGGTTACCGACATGGTTGGTTTGACCAAGCAAAAGTCCGACGACTTTGCCGAGGATGCCGTCAGCGTTAGTTTCCCGAGGGCAGACACTTCCCTGGCGTTGGACATACACGAGCAATTGGAAGACTTGCTCGAATTGCTCGACGACGAAGACGAGTTGACGGTGGTCCTGCAGCATGAGTTGGGAAGCCTCGACTTGGCGCGGGCCGAGATCCTCGCCAATCCGGCCCCCGAAGACTGTAGCGAACTCGCCCAACGCCTGCGCTCCAAGCGCGACCAATTGTGCGTCACGCGATCGTCCATCGTGGCGGAATCCCGAGCCCATTACGCTGTCGGGCGTGAAGAGGAGGCTTTGGAGTCCACCGAGCGATTGCGAGCGATCGACGCGGAGTTGGGCTTGACGGAAAACTCGCTGGATGAGCTTTATGAGCTGATGCGACCCGGAGCTGAACGCCGCAGAGACAAGCGTACGCGCGCAGCTTGTTTGGAAATCGCAGCACGGCGCTTGGACGCAATGCGTCAGTTCTTGATTGATTCGGGATTGGCGGCCGAACGCATCGATAGCCGCCGCCCCCGATTCGAAGTCCTCGAACGAGAGCAAGGCGCCATCCTGCTGGCCCCGAAGAAGCGCCCTTGAGCCATCCCGTCCGATGCCCTAGTCCCAGCCCGCAAGGCCGACCGGCGGCACGGACGAGCACCACTGGAAGCTAAATAGGAAGCCGGGCATTGCCCCCGCTTCCTACTTATCCCGGCCGCACAGCTCGCGGCAGCATCTCTCAAAGCGGCTCAAAGTGAACAGCAATTTCGTCGCCGACAAGCGGCACTTCCGCGGCCCGAAAGCCGTTCAGTTCGAATCGAGCAAATTGGCCATGCCGGGGAACAAGCAATTGCTTGCGCGTGCGCCCGCTCAAATCGACGGAGCCATAGCTGATTCCATCGATAGACATTCGAACGTAGCCCGGAACCCAAGCCTCATTCGCGCTCCTTTCGAACTGAAACCAAATCACTCGCGCGAGCGCATCCAAATCCACATTGACGAGTCTGGGATCTCGATTGCTCGCCCCCACGTCCACGACAACGTCCTCAATCTGCAGTAGCTCAAATCTCGGCTCTTCAACAATCACTCGCACAGTGGCCAATCCGGGCGGCAGCCCCCGCAGAGAAAATTGATTCTGCACGTGCCCGCTTGAAACTTTGACACCGTCGTTTGTCGCCACCACCTCCAGCGGAGAACCGATCAAGCCGGCAATCGGTCGAATGCTGCCTTCCAAACGACCGGCGCGTTGCATTCGCAATTCAAGTTCAAGCGCGTGGGACTTTCGCACGTCCTCGTACTTCGCAACAAAATCATCGTGATGGATCTCGAGCGCAAAGTCTTCGAATTCCTCGCTGGCAAGCTCGAATCGCCCCGCTGCATCGGTTCGTGACGTGGCAAAGATGCGAGAATTGTCCCCGGTGCGCGCAAAGACATGCGCAAAGCCGACGGGTTGACCGGAATCATCCAAAACCGCCCCGGACGCAAACACAACTTTCGCCGGGGCCAACATCTCCGGCGTCACCGTTTGTTCGCGACTCGCTGTGGAGTCTGCAACCGGATCCGCTTTGATCGGGCGCCCGAAAACCATTTTCAACTCAACGACCTCGCCGACACGATCGGGCCCGATCACCGTTATCTCTTTCGCCACGCGCGATCTATCCGCCAGCCATGCTTTCGCCCGCAACTCCAACCCCAACCCAATCGGACCGAGGTCCATACTCGATTCCTTTGAACTGCGCGAGAGGCTCTTGCTCATGGCCCTCGGATTGGGAGGTTGCGGCGCAGTCATCCAATTCAATTGCAACTTGAACTCACTTTTCCCCGCAGAAAACGGCAGTCCGTCCTCATCCACGAAAGTCGCCGACAAACGGCCCAACGGCGGCAATTCATAGCGGTGCAGCCGCTTGTCGCCAAAGTTGGATTCGAGCATCAAGCGCTTTTCCAAATGCATTGGAATGTTGGCAGTCAAAAAGCACTCAAAAAAGTCCGAGTAAGGCGGCCCCCCCAATCCGCTTCCGGTCGCAGAAGAAATCTGGCTCATCATTGAGTAAACACGGAGTTGTTGCCCGCGGTCTATCCACGCAATGCCGTCCCCGTCGCTGAGAGCACTTCCCACCTTTGCCAGGTTTCCAAATTCCGGTTGTAGCGGAATGGAATACAAGTCCACCTCAATCCCTGCCGCTAGCGCTCCGTCTGCGAAAAACAATTGCACGCCAAGTGGTCTAAAAACTTCGCGCAGCGGCTCTTCCAAAACCAGTTCCACGGCAGTCTCGGGCCACTGCTCGAGATCCAGGGCTATCCGCAATTTGGAAGCGTCGCCGCCCGCCAGCGCCAGCGGGAGATTCACACCGACTTCCAAGAGCGGCAGCTCGCTTGCACGGCCACTATCTAGCGCACTCCAGTAGTTCTGCAAAATCCCTTCGTTTCCCGACCAAACGGCAAGTCCGCTCAGGCTGGGATTCCACAGGTGATCGGGACCCAAATGCTTGTCGTAGTCTCCGGCACCCGACGTGCGCAATTCCTGGAACAACGCGGAAACTTGACCGGGCGGTGCATGCACAAAAAGCGCCAGAGGTATCCCGTTGATTGAATTTTTGTCTTGGTCCACAACGCGCACAAGCAAGCCCCGCGGACCGACATCGATCGAGCCATTCACAAACTCATTCGCGATTTCTGCTAGGTCACCAACGGCCTTGCGCTGCTCGGCTTCACGGGCGAGCTGCTCTACTTTTGACGCGGGCTGCACGAGCGTTTCCGCCTGCGCAAAGTCGCCGGGTTCACCAAACTCGGTTTCTAGGCCTCTCCCACCACTTGCACTTTCGTGTCCAATGAACCAAATAGCGCCGGCAACCAAGACACCCGCAAGCGACAAGAGCAACAAGCGATTCAAACCGCTCCCCCCGCTTGAAGTTGCTGGCTTCGAACTCATCCTCCCAGTATCCCAGCGGTGTCAAGAATTGCCACCCACCCCACGCTGACCGATTTGATTCCCAGCCGGCCGAATGGTTGGGCTGAGCCTACCGCGATTGGAATTCCCCGCGGATGGCACGTAACAATTCAGAGAACCAAAAAGTAGCGCGCGCATCAGATTGAATTTGGACTCCATTCATCCAAGCGAACTTGGCACACACTTCAGTTTGAGGGCACCAGATTGGAGGCATCCGATTGGAAGCATTGTTGAACGGCCGGAATTCCCGCTGTGCGGGCCATCCACGAATGGCCTCATCAAGCTCTAGGCTTTTTGCCCGCGCAGCCCGAAATCAGCGCAGCAACTAGTATTGCCTAATTGGAACAAGGGCCCGAAGCGGCGCACAAGGCTCTGTTTGGAAGCTTGGCCTGTAGCCGGGTTTCCCGGATTGGGCACCCTACCGGCCAATCCCCAAGGCATCGATCTTGGGTGCATCGAATCGATAATCGCCCCCATGCGCCCCCATTGGCCTCCGCAATCGTTCCCATTGCGCGACAATCGCGCTTGGGTCGGGCAATACCGAACGGATGCCGCGAGCAGAAATGCTGCCCGCATGCTAGCTTGAACCCGGAATGGACCAGCCATCGGGACAGGGCCACGGCCCAGCCCGGATTCCAAGGCAGGGCACATCGACAGCTCTGCAGGCTTGCCCGGCCCCAACCCCTGCCTGATTGTGACTATGTATTCGATGCAAGAGCACGTCGCGCTGCTCTATCCGGAGTTGCGCGCTCTCGCAGCCCGCTACCTATCCGGCGCGCGTACTGAGAGTAGCCTGCAACCAACCGTTCTTGTTCAGGAAGCCTTCGGGCGACTGCGAGGACAAGAGGGAGCGCCGTGGAAGAACAAAGCGCAATTCATGGCCGTGGCCGCCACCACCATGCGTCGCATCTTGGTCGACTACGCACGCGCACGAACGGAGCGCGAGGATGGACAGGGCCGCATGACCATCGAAACGGAACTTGAGTCGGAGAATTCTTTCCAAGCCGATTTGCTGGAATTGGACGACGCCCTCGAGGCGCTGGGAGAACTCAGCGACAGGCGCGCGCGACTGGTTGAGATGCGCTTCTTCTCCGGAATGATCATGTCGGATATCGCATCCGAATTGAGTATTTCGGTTCGAACTGCGGGCGACGATTGGGCCTTTGCGCGCAACTTCTTAAACGACGAGCTGAAGTCCGAAGCGGCCAAGTTGTTGGTCAAGCGTTCGAAGCCTCGAGCCTCCAAGAAATAACGGACTACGCCGTTAGCTCGAATTGGCGCTTGTTCAAAATCCAAACGCCGAAACTTCCCGCAAAGGCGAGGATGAAGAAAAGGGTGATGCCCGCGTCCAGCCCGGACTCAAATTCTGCGCGCCGGAAGATATCGGCTTTCTCCCAAACCTCCCCACCGATGCCCGAGACCAATCCGCGCAGGTGATACTGGATGGTCAAGCTCCCGATTTGCCCGGGCACCATCGGGGACAAGAGCAGCAGGTTCTCGGATGCGAAGACATAGGCGAGCCCCAGAATCATGGGGCGCTTAAAAAGCACGCCGGCCAACGCAAAGAGCATCGAGTACACCCCCGACCCCACAATCATCACGAGCACGAGTGGCAGAGACCAAGCAAAGGATTCATCCGCACCAGTCGACTCGGGGAAAGCCTGCGCCAAAATCCACGCTGCGCTGCAGGCACTGACGAAGAACATGCCGGCCATGACGGCCAAGGCGGAAAACCAACGCCCCAGGAGCAACGCGGGCCGCGGAATCGGCCGCGTGAAAAGGTAGGTCACAGTGCGATCCTCAACTTCTTCGCTGATGATCGCAGCGCCGAAGATAAGTGCGGCTATCGGCATCACGATTTGGCCCATGATCATCCACAAAATGGAAGCAATGGGCGCGCTCAACTCATCCTCGGGCCGAACTTGAAGCACGAACAATGCAACAGCAACGGGCGCCAATGCCAGCAGGCCGACCAATAGCGAACGCTTGGAGGTGCACTGACGCTTCACCTGTGTTTCGAACAAAATCCATGTTGAGCGCACTAAGTCCTTCATAGTCAACTCACCAAGTATTCGAAGACAGCTTCGAGACTCTCATCGGCGCTTTCCAAGGACTCAAGTCCATAGTTCTCACGGGCCGCCAGCTTCGTGAACTCCCCATAGAACTCCTCTAGCGCCCGCGTTTCAATCCGAACGCTAGCGTGAATCGGCTTCGCATTTTCACTCTGCAAAGCTTGCGTCGCTGATGGGTCAGCAGGCTCAATGGTCACGGAATTGACTTCTTCCATCCGCATTAGATCCACCGCCATGCGGCGAGTGTCGCGAGCTCGCAATTGAACGCGATGGGGATGCCGCCCCAGCAGCCGGCGCACTTCGGTCACGGAGCCTTGGGCCAAGAGTCGCCCGCGGTGAATCAGCACAATTTCGCTCGTCATGCTTTCCACTTCGTGCAGCACGTGACTGGAAACGATCACGCGCATGCCCCGCCCTGCAAGCTCCGTGAATAGATCCATCATTAGGTGACGCATGACGGGATCCAGTCCGTTGAGCGGCTCATCGGCAACCAACAGCTTCGGCTCATGGGCAATGGCCTGGGCCAATCGAACGCGCTGGCGCATGCCTTTCGAATAGGTGCCCATCGGTTTTTGCGAAGCTTCGGTCAATTGAACTCGATCCAAAGCCTCGGCCGCCATTGCGCGCCCCTCCGAACGTGAAAAGCCATGCAAGCGCATGAGCAAAGTCACGAAGGCCAGCCCGGACAAATCCTCGTAAAGCGCATCTTGCTGGGGACAGAATCCCAACTGTCGATACAAGGCCGCGTTGGCGAATGGCTCCTCCCCAAGCACCAACAGGCTTCCGCGCGATGCCCTCAGTTCACCCGCAATCAATTTCAAGAAAGTCGACTTTCCCGCGCCATTGGGACCGACGAGGCCCGTTATGCCTTCGCCAATGCTCACATCCAAATCGTTGAGGCCCACAACTTGGCCGTACCAACGCCCCAAGGCTTTTGCTTGCACGGTGGGTGCCTGAACAGTGGCGCTCATCCCTGCACCTCCATGCGGCGTAAGCGACTCATGATCACCGCAAATGCCGCGAGGGACATGGCGGCCAATGCCACCAAAGCGTAGGCCGGATCACCCTCCAGCGGGGGCCTGTCCTTTTCAAAGATCCATTCGCTGAACAGCACAAGATTGTCCAGCGGGCTGATCAGTGTGAAGCGAGCATCGCGGGTCACGTCCTGGGCGATTTCCGAAATCACCAACAGCGACATTCCGGCACCGAAGATCCCGAGCAAGGCATGGTTGCGCTTTTTCACCAAGCTCGATGCGGCCAGCACAAGTAGGGACAGCACGACTGTCCACATCAGCCCAAATATGACGCAGGCCCCAAACACATCGGTCTCTTCCTTTGCGAAGGCCCAATCGGGTGAAGCGATCGAGGCCATCAAGCAAATCAACAGAAAGGGCACCAAAGTCACCAGCATGCCGAAGAAAAGTGTGACTCCAAACTTGCCGAGAAAGTAATCGAACTTGGTCAAGGGCCTCGCAAAGTACATCAAGTGAGCCTTGTGCCGACGATCCTCAGCAATCAAGCCGGAGCCGAACCAGGCGATGATCAACAGTACAAAAACGCCCATCGTGTAGACGAATTGCTCGATGAGGCCGCGGGTTTCGAGCAATTGTTGCGCCATCTGCATTCCCATCGCGCCCTGACCATCCGACCCGCCACTCAGCGCCGACAGGCTGAATTTCAGATACACCATGGAGCACATCACAATGGTCGTAATGACCGGTGGCAAATAGAGCAGAATGAGCGGCAACTTGCGCTTGGTCAAAGTGCGAATCGCCGAGAGCGTTAGGGGCACAAAGCGAAAGGGGTGCCTTCGCAGCGTCCCTTCGAAGCGCCGATAAACCTCTGTATTGGTTGTGGCCATCAGTTCGCTCCCTCGTCGCGTAGAAGCCTCAGGAAGACGTCGTCGAGACTGGATTGGATTCGGTCCATCGAGAGCAGGGCGCACCCGGCACGATGAACCGCTCCTAGAACCGAGTCTGAATCCTCAGCTTGCGCGGGCAGTTGCACGCGGTAGGCCCCAGAGTTGGATACAGATTCGGATACAGATTCGGAGACAGACCCAGATACGGCGCCGGATACATTCCCGGCCTCCCCCCCGCTCGCAACGGCAGTGCGCTCCTTCGATTTGTAATCAAAGCCCAACAACTCCAATTCTCTTTCGAAGGCCGCGACTTCACCGCGGATCACAACGCTGACTTCATTGTCCGCCACCTGCGTCATCTCCGCAATCGACCCACTTTGGGCAATGCGCCCCTTATTGAGGACAATCACATCGCGGCAAGTGCGCTCCACGTCGGGCAAAAGGTGCGAGCACAACAGCACATCCTTGCCCTGGTTGTGACCCAGATCGTGCACCAGCTCGAGCATCTCCTTGCGACCGCGCGGATCCAATCCGTTCGTCGGTTCATCCAAGAGCAACAATTGCGGGTCGTGCACCAAGGCCTGCGCCAGCTTCAAACGCTGCTTCATGCCGGTCGAGTATTCATCGAGATTGCGGTAGCGCGCCTCCTCCAAACCGACATAGTCGAGCACCTCATGGGCGCGGGTCATGGAATCGTTGCGTGCAAGCCCGGTCAATCGGCCCAACGTTGAAACGAGCTCGACCGCATTCAAGCCCGGAATCAAACAATCGCTCTCGGGCATGTACCCCACGACCGTGCGAATCGCCAAACGTCCGGCACGGGACTTGGGACTCTTACCCAGGACCTGCACGCTGCCCCGATTGGCACGCAGCAGCCCCAGCAAGATTTTGATCAAAGTCGTCTTGCCCGCGCCATTGGGACCCAGCAAGCCAACCGGGCCGCTCGGCACCTTGACGCTCATCCCATCCAAGGCCAAGAACTTACCGTAGCGCTTCTGCACCGAATCGAGTTCGATTACAGGCGCATGTGTGGTGGAGGATGTTTCCATTGCGAGTGGCATTCTAGTCTCGAGGTGAAGCCGCCCCGTACGAAGACCTGCGGAACTTGTTGCCAAAACCTGGCTGGAGAATTGGCGGGGTCCAGATCTGCAGCTTGGGTCCGAATTCAGCGGGATTCCGCTGACTGCCCATGATGCTCAGGCTTTGCGGACACTCGCCTCGCGTCCGAAAGCCACCGCCAATGTGCCCAGCAAGAGGCAAACGGCGCCACCGATGGCGGGCAGACCCGGGGTATCTCCGAATAGAAGAATGCCCCAAAGCACGGCAAACAACACTTGGATGTACGTCATCGACATGGCTTTGCCCGCCGGCTCGCGCTGCAAGCCACGCGTCAGCCAAACTTGGGCGACCTGGGTCACGACACCGATCCCCGCCAGCATCAGCCATTCGGCGGCGCTGGGCCAAAGTGCGACGCGGAAGCAGGGCACGATCGATACCGGAACGGCCACAAGCGGGAAATAAAAAACGATCACCATGGGGTCATCGACGCGGGATAGGTAGCGCACCAGCGTGTAGGCCAAGGCGCTGAATGCGGCTCCAAGCAAAGCAACGAATGCTGCAAATCTGTCCAGCGGGACCGCATCCTGCCCGAACAAGAACTCCGGCTGCATGACCAGAACCAGGCCTATGGTGCTTATCAAGCACGCACCCAAGAGCGACAGACGCAGGGGCTCGCGCAAGAAGATGGCTGCGCAGATCGCAGTCAAAACCGGATTCGTGAAGTGGATCAGCGTTGCTTCCGCCAAGGGCAGATGCGTGAGGGCGTAGTAGAAACACGAAAGGCCGGCGGTGCCGAGCAATCCGCGTAGCACTAGCCATTTGCGCTGAATGCCCAACGCCGGAACTCCACGCGAGCGGAGTATTTGATAGGAGATCACCAAGGTCACAACCGCGCGCGCCAGCACCAGCTGCTGGCTGGGCAAGCGTTCGCCGGCCCACTTGACGAGCACGCTCATCAGGCTGAATGAGAAGGCACTACCCAGCATCAGCGCCGCCCCCGGGGACAGCCCGAGGAGCCGGAACGCTTCGGAACTCCTTGCGGCCTTCACCGGTAACTTCTCCGCGCTTGCCGCTGTCTGCCTTGGACCCGCAGGATCCGCTTGCGCAAGCTCGGACTCGGAGCCACCCGGCGCCTGGGAATCCGACCCCTCACAATCCGCCGGCGCAGCTTCAAATGCCGCCGCGCACGTCTGCGGCCGATCCAATTTCCCTCTGGAGCGATTGGAGGGCGGGCGGCCGCCTTCCTCAATCGTCATCGCCGCCGAGCACGCCCTTGAGGAAGCCCGAAGCGCGCTTCTCGACGTCGTCTGTTTTGGAATCCAAAGCTCCCTTTAGATCCTTGCCGAGACCGTCGCCCAAAACCTTGTCCAATTTATCTCCCAACTCGCCCTCCAGCTCCGAGCGCACTTTATCGAGAGCTTCATCCGCTTTGGCTTCCAATTGATTGGCAAGCTCCGCTGCACCCGCATCCTTCAGCGCTTGCAAAAGTTGATCTGAATCAAAACTGTAGCTCGGATTGCGCAGCGAACCTTCAAGCGCAGCTTGAACGACCAAAGTCTCTGCTTGAATGGACTTCGAATTCCCGTACTTAATGCTCGTATTGCGCAGGGTGATCTGTACCGGCAGGTTCATTCCACTCTTGCCCGTGGGCCGCAACAAGCCGTTGACATCCACATCAATCGTTCCACCCGAAATCAAATCGCTGGAAACGCCAAGGCTTTCGGGCGTGAATCCGCGCAAAGCCAAGCGCAGTCCGGAATCTTCTCCGTGCCCCAAGTTCCACTCGCAGTCAATCGAACCGCTTTTGGAACTCAGGTGAATCATCGGAACTTCGTCGAGCAAGTCCGGATCGCTGGACAAGTAGCGCGCATCAATATCAAAGCTGTCACCGGCAACGCTGTTGCTGCGAATTCCGCCGATGCGCAATTCTTTCACGAGCACGGTCGGAGCCCCCTTAACCAAGTGCGATGCCGCGACGCGCCCATACCCGAGCTCGCGCACTTCGCGCTCAAGACGCTCGCGCAAACTCTCTGACGCGGGCATTTCCTCGTCCTCCCCATCTTGGCTCAAGGCTTCCATCCAATCGGAAACCTGCGCCAAGCGATCTTTCCATTCCTTCCACTCTTCGAAGATGGAGTCCAGGGCAATGGGGCCGCCATCCTCCCCATCTTCCACTGCTTGATCCTCCGCTTCGTCCTCATCGTGCAAAGCGCGAACCAGCTCGCCGCGCGTTTCACGCGGGCTGCCTTGACTCGCGTCCTCGATCACAACGCGCTCCAGGGCAAAACGACGCCTGGAAAAATCCGATCCGGCCAAGTCGGCCTCGAGCACGCCCGCACGCAAAAGGTCCGTGCCAAGTTCCGCAGGATCCGCAAAGGCCAATCCGCGTAGGGTCAATCGGCCCCCACTCAAGTCCAACTCCAGCGCATCAAGATCGACCGTTGCACCATTCATCACGGCCAAGTTGTCGCGCGCACCACCGGTCAAAACGGGTGAAAAAAGTGCGCTACTGGCCACGAAGAATGCGCCCACAACCACAGCCACCAAAACCACGCCGGCCGGCCGCACCGGGTTCTTGGAACTCGCTGCAGCAAGTTCTTCCCAGCTTTGCTTGCGTTTGCCGCCAAAAAACAAAAAGCGCAGCGTTCGCACGCCCAATTTCTTGTTCATGCGCGCATAGGCCTCTGAGCCTTGGTCCAACTGTGACAATTTCGCACGCAAACCCGCTAGCAAGCGCACCACCAAGCGCCCGGACAAGATGCCAAACACCAGCCCGACCAAAGCTCCACCGGTCGTCGCGTAAACCTCAAGCCCGAGCCAAGCGGTCCATGGAGCGTTGATCAATCCCTCGAACAGAGAGCTCGTCGGGCCGTCCAACAGAAAGCGACCCGTTGCAAAGCAAAAGGGCGTAGCCAAAAGCGCTACCAATCGCGCCGGCAGAAAAACCAGGGCCGCCACCGTTAGGTTTGCATTCGCAATCAAAAGCAAACCGGCGAGAAAAGCGGCAAAGAAGGGAGAGGCTCCGTATTCGGGGATGAAGGCGAGCATCGAAGACAGGATGCAGGCCAATTGAAGTTGGAGCGGCGAGGACTTGCCTCGCACGAGCTTGCCGAGCGTTCGGGTCAACATAGGGATTCCTTTGGTTCGATGCTGAGACTAGCCCCCGGGCCCCCACCT
>JAJDES010000079.1 GCA_029259675.1 Planctomycetota bacterium | reverse complement strand
CGCGTCACTACTAGAGTGAACGTCATGACTCCTTCGCCCACCGACCCGCCCGTACCCAGCGGCGCGAACCTGGAATCGCTCCTCGCTGAGGGGCCCTGGATTCGTGTGCTCGCGCGGGGGTTGCTCGGGGAGCAGGGGGGGGAGGACCTGGCTCAGGATGTGATGGCGGCGGCGATCGAGCAGCGGCCGGAGTTGTCGGGAGCGCGGCTGCGCGGTTGGTTTCGGACTGTGGCTCGACGTATGGCTGCGCGCTCGCAAGAGCGTTGGCACATGCGCGCGCAGGCCGAAGAGCGTGCCGCAAAGCCCGAGCAAGTCGAGCACGACGCCCGCGCAAGGCTCGCACTACACCGCACGCTCGCCTTAGCGATCGACGGCCTCGATGCGCCCTATCGCACCGCGCTCATCCTGCGCTATCTCGAAGGTCTACCTCCGCGTGAGATCGCGAAGCGTCTCGATATTCCCAATACGACGGCGCGCAAGCGTGTGTCGCGCGGGCTCGAGCAACTGCGCGCGCGCTTGGATGAGGACTTTGAGGGCGGCCGCGAGGCCTGGGGATTGGCGGTCATTGCGTTGCTTCGGCCCACGGCCAAAGCGCCCTTGTCTGTGCCGCATGCGAGCGCGGCGCTTTCTCCGTCACTCACGATCGCGACCATCATGTCCGCCAAGTTCCTGCTCGGTATCAGCGCCGCCACCATCGCGGCCTTCTTTGTCATTCGCTCAATCACCGGTACCGCAACGCTGGACCAAGCCGTTGGTGCTGACGTGCCACTCCAAATTCCTTCGACCACCCGAATGGCGGCTTCCGGTGACAAGCTGGTCGAAGCGCCGGCGGGTTCGAAGGCAACGTCACGAGTCGCCGTAGCGACAGTTTCACCGAGCTTGCTCGACCCCTCGCCACGTCTGTTCGTTCTCGACGAAACTGGCAAACCCGTTGCGAACGTTGCGGCAGCCTGGATCGATCGGGCCAGTCACGCGCAATCGATCGAGCTCAACGAAGACGGAAGCGCAAGGCTTCCCAAAGACATTGTCGGCGCTCGCTTCTACGCGCACGCTCCCGGTTTCGCACCTTCATTCACGAGCGCGAGCGAGCACGCGGCTGATGAGTCCATCACGATCGTTCTCAGTGCGGGAAGAACCTTGCACGGCCGTGTGATCGAAGACGGTGGCGCGCCGGTCAGGCCTTTACGCCTCACCATGAGGCCGAACAGCCGATCGCTCGGGATTGATGGGAACTACGATCTGCGACTGCCACAAAACTTGGCGGTTCTGGGGGCGTATCGGGACAGCTTTGTCATCACGACCGCACCGGATGGGTCGTTCGAGATCGGAGGTCTCCACCCTGAAGAGACCGGAACGATCTACTTTCCGAGTACTTGCAGGATCATGTCCCGGAACGGTGAACGCATCGCCAGTTCAGATCGAATTGGCGTTAGTTTTACGAAGGACACGAAGTACTTGACCGTCGAAGTCATTCAACGGCCGACGATTCTTGGGCGATTCGTATGGGAAGACAACGGCGAGCCGCTTGAGGGAGAATTCTGGTACTCGCTTGCAGAACGCTATTCGGGCAGTAGCACCCTGTTCAATGCGATGGTTGGCCACGGCGGCTACTTCGAGATCGGGCTTCCAATGGATCCGCAAGCTTGGTCAAGTTCACCCGTTGAACGTTCGCAATTCCTGCTGCACAGGCAAGCGTCCATTGGAGTTGGCGCACAAGTCACGCAGCATGAGGTCGAACTAGATCGCAAGAACTTCCCGATCGACCTGGGAAGCCTGCGTATACCACGGCCCGCGCGCGCGACCGTGCGCATTGTGGATCCCGCCGGAGCGCCTATCGCCGGAGCATTGATCGACGCCTCCCTTGGAGTTGTCCCCACGGACGCAGCCGGCTTGGCCCAGCCCCTAATAGGGGAGGGCGGCTTCCTGCAAGTCTTGGCCGTCGGCTTTGGCCTAGGTGTGTTTCCGGTGGAGTCCCTAGCGCAAGCGAGCGACGAGCCAATCGTGTTGACACTGCAACCCGGACCCACGCTTGCCATTGCTCTACCCAAGACCGGTCCCAACGGCACCAATCCAAACAACAAGATTGGCTTAGCTTGGGACTCAACGCCCTTCGAGGATGCAAGGCTCTGGGCGAAGGGGACGAAGCATGTGCCCTACAACACAAAGTTGCGCAGAGCCTTTTACCAAGGCTCACTGGGTGGAAGTTGGAAGAACACAGGGCGCGACAATCCGGGAAATATGCTGGTCCCGCCCCCAATCAGTGGGCCCTTGTTAGTTCCCGGATTGACGCCGGGTGGCATCTTGCGTGTGAGTCGGCTCGACAAACTCGGAAGAATTCTTGTGGAAGAGCCATTCGTAGTTCCGAGCAAGCCAGGGATTCATGTCGTCGAGCTTCCCGGGGACAATGGAGCCGGAACAGACCTAAGGGTGCGCGTTGGCAATTCGAATGGCGAGCCGCTAGCGGGCGCAAGTGTGTTAGTGCGATCCAACTCTATTGGCCGCAGCCTTGCATTTGATTGCAGGGCTGGACTGCTGGGGCTCGTGTTGCTCGACGAAGGCGAGTACGAGTTGACTGCAAGGGCCCCTGGCTTCATCTACGAAACGCGCTCGGGCTTGATGCTTGGTGAGAATGGATTGAATGTCGATTTCAAGCTCGACCCCGCGCGAACCCTACTCGTCACGCTCATGGATGAACTCGGCGAATCTATTCAAGCCGAAAAGGTCGGCCTAAGAGATGAGGGCACTTGGCGCACGGTAACCAACAATCCAATTGTCGCCGGCCATCGCTTTCGTAGCGTTCCCATGCGCCCCCTTGAACTGAAGGCAACCATTGGTACGCGCACCTGGATTCAATCGGTTGATCCGAATGCAAGCGAAGTGACTCTGGTTGTGCCAACGCACGGGCAACTAGCAATCCACCTCGACCCCTCGCCCGTACTCAAGTACGAAGATGCAGCCCTCCGGGCCACCATCCGCGATCCCAATCAGACAGACGAAGTCCAACTAGAGCTCTGGTTCACAAAGGACGCGAGCAACGAGATCTCACTAAGCACGCCGCTCCTACCCGGCCGTTACGAACTCTCGGTCGACTTGGTCGAATACGACGACACTCTTCCCGATGGCCCTGAAGAATTGAGCAATCTCCTTCAATCAACGGTCACTATGGAAGCCGGCGAGGAAACTCGTGTCGATACGGAGTCGCACTCCTCTCCAGACCAGAACCGTTAGGAAGTACCGCACAGGCCTCGCCCAAGGCTTGAACCATCAAAGGCAACGAGCTCGGCACTTCAATGCTTGCTGGTCGGTCTGTGCGAGCAGCCAATAAGTGGGGGCTAGCCCACCAAGGCAATTAGAATTGTGACATCACCAAGCTGAGCTAGACTTAGCTAGCGTCTCAATTTCGCTTTAGTTCTTCCCGAGTCACGGGCAAGGCTTGAGCTCAATTTTACGCGAATGGAGCGGGGCTCGGTATCGGAACATTCCTGGCGGAACGTGTGCGGTACAGGGCTCGGTTTGAGGTTTCAAGGGGAGCCTGGCTCCGTATCAGCAGTATCAGTCCAAGTCCGGTTGGAGCCCGCTTACTGCTTGTCTTCTGTTGTCGTCCACCTTGTCCTGGCCAGGATTTGGTGGGTGCCTGCAGCTTGTTTCCAGGCTCCGAGGAAGCGGTTTCTTTGGTAGTCGAATCCAGTTATGAGGATGGGTTCCCGGAGCGTGAAAAGTTTCTTGG
>JAJDES010000078.1 GCA_029259675.1 Planctomycetota bacterium | reverse complement strand
TCGCAAGTACGGCGGCGGCGGCATTTACAATCTTTGGTCCACCTGCGCTGCGGATTCCGAGCCTGCGCCCTACTTGTTCGTGCACGAGTTCGGGCACTCTTTCGCGGGGCTGGCGGATGAGTACTACACCTCGCAGGTTTCCTACGAAGGGTTCAATGCCGCCGGTGTGGAGCCTTGGGAACCCAACATTACGGCTCTTCTGGATCCGAGTGCGATCAAGTGGGCCGACTTGATGGTTGCGGATACGCCCTTGCCCACACCTTGGGATCAGGATGCCTACGACGAAGCTTCCTACAACTATCAAGCTAAGCGCACCGCCCTGCGCGCAAAGAATGCTTCCGAAGAGCAAATGGAAGAGCTCTTCCGCGAGGTCAAGAACATCACCGAGCCCATGCTGCAATCGCAACAGTACTTTGGTCGCGTCGGAGCCTTTGAGGGCGCCGGCTACGAAGCCAAGGGGCTTTATCGTTCGGAGATTGACTGCATTATGTTCACTCGCAATCCGACCGAATTCTGCCGCGTTTGCCGGCGCGGCATCACGAATGTAATCGACCTCTATTCGCGCTAGACAGCGGCGTGCAATTGATTGTATCGGCGTCTTTGGGGGTGCCGGCTACGAAGCCAAGGGGCTTTAGCGTTCGAAGATTAACGGAATGATGTTCACGCACAATTCGGTCTAGCTTTGCTGCGTTTGCCGGCGCGGCCCGGCGCAAGTCACCGAGTTCGGTTTGCGCTTAAGCGCGGCGCGCGAGCTGGTTCGGGGAGGCACCCTTTTGCAGTCTCGGCTTGGACTCGCTAGCTTGTACCTGAGTCTCCATTTGATTCTGTCTGCGCCGCGTCCTTGGGCTCAGACCCAAGAATTTGGGCCTCGACCGGGGCCCACGGAAAACTTTGTTTTTGCCCAAGGGTTGCCCGAGTTGGTCGTTTGACAGCCGGAGCCGACCTATGAGTAACAACAAACGAGCCCTTTGGATGGCAGCGGCCACATGTTTTGCCCTGAGCCTATCCTGTGCGGGATCTACCCCCATGCAGGCGGATCCGGGGCCGGGCAGCAAGGACCCGATCCAGCCGTTGTTGTCGGGACCGGATGCGGTACCGACGCCGCCGCCCCACGCCGGAGACGCCCCGCTTGTGTGCGCCACCGGATGCTCGGCCGCGACGACGCCCACCAATCAGCTCTCCGAGCACGATTTCTTGGTCCATTTGGATTCCTGGGCGCGCGAGGAATTGCATCAAGATTCGCTGGACCTGGACACTCTGCTGTTCCATCGCCAGCGCAGCTTGGAATTGCTGCAGAAGTTTGGAACGCGGACGTTGAGCAGCGCCCACCAAGCGCACTTGCAACGCGAGCTCAGCCGCGATCGCGCGCTGCTCGAAGTTAGGTTGATTGCGCAGTCCGGCGAGATGCGTATGCACTTGCTTCCGCGCTCCATACCACTCGGAGAGAAGCAACACATAGAGCCCGAAGTCTGTGCAGACTTCACGCCGCCCGAGATCAGTGGAACCATTCAACGCACGGGCCAAAAGCATCTTTGGGCGCGCTTGTGAATAGAAGGGGTCCACTTTGTGGCCGGACCGTGGTTCACGGTTCTTGAGGACGGGGGCGATTGGAATCGCGTGGATACGATGGTCGTGAGCAATGGTCGCACCCACGAAAGGGTGCATGTTGAGCTGCGTGCTGAGCTCGTGGAGAGTGAACTATGAAGTGGAATCAATTAATTATCGGCATCTTGGTGGCAAGCTCCTTGGCACCTCAAGCAAAGTCCGATCCCTGTGGAATGGTTCCGCCGATTTATTTCGGTCAGGGCCCGCCGATCACTCGCGTCGGTGTTCAACAAACCTATGTCTTCCACAAGAACGGTATCGAGACGTTTGTCATTCGGCCGGGCTTCAGCGGCAAAGTCGATCAGTTCGGAATGTTGATTCCCTTTCCATCGCCGCCGGCTATTCGCAAGGTGGCGGACGATGTCTTTCCGCATTTGGCGGCAGCTTTGGACCCGCCTGAGGTGGTGATTGATTTACGCGTGAGAACGGACCTCTTTTTCCTTGGGGCTGCTGATGAATCGGCGCCGGCGGCGAGCTCAAACCTGGCCTTGAAGAAGGAGTCCGTCACGGTTCTCAGCCGCGAAGCCGTGGGCATGTATGAAGTCGCCGTGCTGGAGGCCGGCAGTGCCGCTGCCCTCAAACTCTGGATGGACCAGCACGGATTTCACTATCCCGACGGCATGGACGTCGCTTGCGAAGAATACGTTGAAGCGGGCTGGTGTTTTGTCGCTGTGCGCGCACGCGTCGGCGACAAGGGTGCCACCGATCCCGTCCCCGGCATGCGCGCGGTCGATCCGAGCATGGGCGAGGACGACGGCTTCGACGGAAACGTGCAAGCCATGGGCTTTCGCTTCGAATCCGAAGAGCTGGTCGTGCCCATGCGCCTGTCGACGTTCAATGAAGGCGATCTGCACAATATCGTCTACGTTCTGACGGACAGTCCCCAGCGCATTCGAAACATCCCGACTGAGTTCGTGGTGCGTCAAGTGCCGGGTGAAGAGATCTATCGCAATCTAACCGGTCCCCTGCCGCTGGTTGTTCGCGGCGGAACCGAGGCGGACATTCCCGACTGGCAACGTCAAGGACTGCCCGCACAGCGCGATCCTCGCCCCCACAACGGCATTGCGCGCGAGCTATTCGCCGGGGATTTGCGCGCAGCGCGCACTGGCGATCTGTTTCACCCGCACGAAGAGCGTGAGAAAATACTGCTCGATATCGGCGAACGCCTGGGATTGCGCGGCGAGGACATGGACCGCATGCACGCGGAACTCCTGAAAAGTGAGCGCGAGCAGCTCTTGGCGAAGGATCTGCGCGGCTTGACCGGAATGACCATGACGGTCATCGACGGCGACTTTCCGCGCGAAGTCCTCGCCAATGAAAATTTGAGCTTTGAAAGTTTCGCCATGGCCGGCGCGATCAACAATCGCTCCAAGTATGACGCGCGGAAAATGGGACCCGGAGGAACGCTCGGGTTTCCATTCCCCGGCAACGGCGGACCGGGCTCCCCGTTCCCGCTATTCGCGGGCTTCGTGGCTCTGGCACTTTTGGGCATCGTATTGAGTTCGAAAAAGCGCCGCATGACCATGGCCGTTACCAGTTCGAGCGCGCTGTGCATCATATTGCTAGGCATCACTTCTTATGTCGAGTAATTGGTTTATGTAAATGGGATTTAGGTTA
>JAJDES010000077.1 GCA_029259675.1 Planctomycetota bacterium | reverse complement strand
CCTTCGGCGTCTTGATTGCACAGGATATTGCGGGACTTGAGCCGAACTCTGGCCTGCTCTTTCGCTGGGTGCTTTTTGTGATCCTATTGGGCGTGGGCTTTCAGCACGTCTTTGCATACGCAAGGCGAATCCAAAAGGACCCGTCCAAGAGCTTGGTCCACGACATCGACTACAGCAAAGGCTTCGACCTGCCCGACGACGTGCGACTCACTCCGGCGCGCATCCTGACGCTGATCGTTTTCGCGGCGGGAATTGTGCTCTTCGTCTGGGGCTCCAAAACACACGGTTGGTACATCGAAGAACTCAACGCTGTGTTTCTTGGGATCGGCTTGATCGCGGCGTTGTTGGCTCGCCTATCGCCCAACGCAACCTCCAAGGCATTCATTCAAGGAGCAGCGGATATGACTTCCGCGGCACTCTTGATCGGCTTTGCGCGCACGATTCAGGTTGTCATGGACGACGGCGCCATCAAGGACACCGTTGTGCATGCCATCGCCGGATTGCTTGAAGGCAGCGGCCCCGACGTCTCCGCCATCGGCATGCTGGGCGTTCAAACCGTCTGCAATTTCTTCATTCCATCGGGCAGCGGCCAGGCCTACGTGACCATGCCGATCATGTCGCCGCTTGCGACGGTCACGGGCGTTCCCCAACAGACCGCCGTACTCGCCTATCAGTTCGGTGATGGCTTCACCAACATGATCGTCCCAACCAGTGCGCTCGTAATGGGGACCTTGGCCCTTGGGAAGATTCCCTACGGTCGTTGGGTTCGCTTCGTTGCACCGCTATTGGTCAAGCTCTTCGCTTGCGCCATCGCTGCGCTCCTAATTAGCGTGCACTACCCCGGCTTGCTTTAGCGCCGGCCACACTTAAGCCAACCGCGCTAAAGGTCGGAGGGCTCTTCTCCCGTATAGCCCAAGGCATCCATGGCCGCATGGGTGTCCTCAGCTAAGAGCGGATGCGCCGCAGCGTAAAGCTCCGTGCGCAATTCCAAGAGCCGCAGGCACAGGCGGTCAACCTGCTCTGCGTTCAATTCGGTGCCGATGTCTTTGCGCTCCAAAGGATCGATTTCCAGGTTGTGCGCGGAACGCAAGCGACCCGCCTCAAGCGCACCCGGCTTGTCATCCAACTGAAACTTGAAAGCGCCCTCGACTGCGCCGGCGGTAAACTCGCGCCCGCCAAGGCTGCAGTCGAAGAAATAAGCCGGGCGATCCCCGTCTAATTCCAACAGCGACTGACCACCCCAGCGGGGCGCAGGTGCGACGCCGCCGATTCCTGCAATGGTTGCGGGCAAGTCCACCAAGGAAGCGCTGTGGGCAATACTTCCGGGAGTTAGGTCCGGACCGCGCAGCATCAGCGGTACGCGGGTCAACTCCTCCCAAACGCCTTTTCCGTGGCCGTAGTTTTGATGCTCGCCGAAGGCTTCGCCGTGGTCGGAGGTAAACAACAACCAACTGCCCTCCCAATGACCACTCGCTTCCAGCTGTGCGCGCAAGACGCCGAAGCCGCGATCGAGGGCGCTGACCGCGGAGCCGTACATGACTCGCATGTCGCCCACAACTTCACGCAACTCCTCCGACATGGGTTCGCCGTCGAGCCAGCCCTCCGATGCCGCTTGGTAGCGCGCGTCTACATCGAGCCAGGCTTGATCGAGTTCCAATTGCCCTTCGTCTCCAGCCTGCTCCAAGTACGGTCCGTGCGCGCGGTACGTTTGAATGAACAAGAAAGTGGGGCGTCCGTCTTCGCCCGCTAAAAAGTCCTGCACACCTTGCGCGGTAACTTCCACATCCCATCGCGTCCAGGATTGATCGAACCATTCAAAACCCTGGTCCAAGCCGAAGGCCGGCGAGATGTAGCCCCCGCCCGTTACAGCGCCGGTTCGATAGCCGGCGCTGCGCATGCGCTCCGCAAGGGTTTGGACATCTTCGCCGAGGCTGTGCATCGGTTGCGTGACGCCGTGCTGATGGGGATAGAGACCCGAAAGCATCGAACTTTGGGAGGGAAGCGTCCACGGCGACGGTGACCAAGCGCGCTCAAACACCAAACTCTCGGACGCCAATTGGTCGAGGTTGGGCGTCAAGCCGTCGCCACCGTAGACCCGCATGTTGTCCGCGCGGAAGGTGTCGGCCAAGAACAACACGATGTCCGCCCGGCTATCGCGTTCTATTTTGGCTGGACCGACATTGGGAGCCAAAACGGCCGAGATGCACGCGGGCCCCTCGACCTCAAAAGTAAAGCGTGCACTCTTGCGAGCCTCCGGCGGCAATTCCAACACATGCGCAGCAGCCTGGGGTTGATCGTGAATTACTTGCTCGTGCTCAAAAAGCAATTCGCCGTCGAGCAAGACTTTGAATCGCGCTCGACCGATGGGATTGTCCGCATCTTCATTCGAGTTGAACGCCGTCGTTGCAAAACGAAGGGAACTATTGGCTGGAAGCTTGCACTCGACACTTTGGCTTTCCCCGGGCCACACCGGCAATCCATCGCCGCTGTAGCGGGGCATCGTCAAGCGCCAACGGCCGTCCACCTCTCGCCCGCGATCCACAAAGACGTCAAAGCGCCAATCTTCCGAATCGGGTGGGCTATCGGGATCGACCACTGCGTAGAGGTTGCGTCGCGCAAGGACATAACTACCCGGTTCCGCATGCTCGACTCCCCGTGCAATCGGAACAGGATTCCAAACGGTGCCGCCCGCCGTTGTCAGCCGCGAACGCGATTCACCCGAGCTGGGCGCGCCGACCGGCGGCAATGGATAGCGAACACGGACAACTCCTGGGAAGGGGGTTCCTCGGAAAGCCGACTTGGGCAAGCGCGCGCTGACCCACACGCCGCCGTCCCGGTCTGGACGCAATTCCAATTTCGGTCCGCCTTCGGCAGCGCTGCGCCAGGGGCCGGCGGGAAGCACTTCGGGCTTGAACCCGGCGGCCAGGTGAATGACTGTCGACTGGGCTGCTTCGTCGCTTCCACAGGCACTCCAAGCGAGAGCGGCCAAAAGCACCGCCAGCGTGTTCGCAACTTGGTTCACTGCACCACACTTGCGATTCTTGACGGCAACATTGCCCAGGCATTCGCCCACGCTTCGTTTCCGATTGCTCGCGCCCGTCATGAGCAACTCACTCCTCGCCGGAATCCGTGTAGCCCATGTCTCCCAGCTCCTTAATATCATCCGGTTGGAGCACGACACCCTCGGTGGCCAGTAGTTGCTTGCGCAAACGCTTGGCCTCGGAATTCAACCCTTCAAGCATGCCCTCGGGCCAGGGCTCATGGGTCAAATTCGTCAATTCGTTCGGGTCCTCA
Source organism: Planctomycetota bacterium (assembly GCA_029259675.1). Classification (GTDB taxonomy): domain Bacteria; phylum Planctomycetota; class UBA1135; order UBA1135; genus JAJDES01. Next base: position 9,292 of record JAJDES010000077.1, on the reverse strand, counting down.
AACAAATTGTAGGCCTCGCGAATGTCGCCTTCCTTCAAGGCAGCTTCGCCCTCGGGAAGGATGATTTTTTTGGTGCCGTCCACCATGGCTTGGGCCGAACGTGTGTAATCCGTGCATTCGAACATGAACTGCGGGCGGTCGGCTTCCAGCTGCAATAGCGATTGCCCCTGCCACTCCCTTGCGGCCGGAACGCCGGCGAGTTCTGCAAAGGTGTGCGGTAGGTCCACCAGGCTCGCGGCAAAGTCTTCCCGGCGCGAGGGGATACCCTCCCCATGGAGGAACAACGGGATGCGAACTTGGGATTCCCAAACACCGTTCCCGTGGAAAAGGTCTTTGTGCTCGCCAAAGGCTTCGCCGTGGTCGGAAGTAAAGGCGAACACTCCATTCTCAAAGAATCCCCGTGCGTTCAAGTCCTCGCGCAGGGCCCCCAAAGAGCGATCGAAGTCAACGACGCCGCCGCGGTAAAGCTTCTCGAGTCGGCTCGCCAAATCCTGCAATTGATCCGGCAACAGCAAATCATTGTTCCAGGGATACGGTGACTCATTCAACTCTGCGAATAAGTCGCGCCAATCGCCGGGAATCTCTAGTTTGCCCTTGAACGCCGTCCGCGTTTGCTCACTGACCATGTACGGATGGTGCACCCGATAACTCTGAATAAAGAGGAACAAGGGTCTGCCGTCGTCGGCGTCCAGAGCCTCTCCCGCGCGCTCCAACGTGCTCGCCAAACTGTCGTAATACGCAACTCCCCAATTGGTATCGTGCAATTCGTCAAACCACTCAAAGCCCTGATCGAGCCCGAAACGTTCGGAGACTAGGGCCGCATCGGTGATCGCCACCGTTCGGTAGCCTCGATCGCGAAGCACGCGAGCGATCATCGGCGCATCGCTCGCAAAGGAGCTCTGGAAATTGTGCACTCCATGCTGATAGGGCCAAAGGCCCGAAAGCATCGATGCTTGGGCCGGGAGCGTCCATGGAGCCGGTGACCAAGCGCGTCGAAAACTCAAGCCGTCCGCAGCCCACTGATCGAGGTTTGGAGCCACTTTCAATTGCGCTCCGTACATCTCCATGTTGTCGGCCCGAAAGGTGTCGGCCAGGAACAGGATGATGTCCGGCTGCTCGCGCTTGATGGCTTCCGCCCCAAGCGGAGCAATCACCGGATTGAGGAAACTTGTTACGGCTGCGGGCCCTTCCACTTCGAATTGCAAACGCGCGGCCGTGCGTGCATCTGCGGGCAATTCAATGCGATGGCGTTGGGCTTGAACCAGAAACTCCGCAACTTGCTCGTGCTCAAACAGAACTTCGCCATCCAGTAGAACTCGAAAAACGGACTTGGCTTTGGAACCATCGGGCGGTCCGTTGGCCGCGGCACTGGTGCCGACGTGCAGCACACTGTTCTGCGGTATGTCTATGGTCACTTCTTCGGCGAAGCCCGCAAGCACCGGGATTGCGTCGCAAGCAAAGCGACCGTCGGCCACTCGCCAGCGGCCCTCCGTATTATCTCCCAAGGTGAGATACACCGAATAGATAGCCTTGGCGGGCAAGGATTCTGATTTCGGCAAACGTAAGTAAAGGTCATCAAAAACGCCCGAGAAGCCTTCCTCCGCAAGTTGCTCCGGATTGCGAAGGGCCGCTGGGGAGAACGGCAGGTATGTCAGGCTGCGTCCGTCTACATGCAACTCTTGCGGGTCGCCGCCATCCGGCCTAATGCCGGTGGATGACAAGGGGCGCTTGGTTTGCCAAAGCCCCGGCAGCAGATTCGATGGCTTCCAATCGGAGGCGGCAATCTCCGTATCAACCCAAACGCCGAACCCGGATTCGTGCGCGCGCAGGCTGAGCACACGATCGGTGCCGGCTGCGCGCACCCAAGGCTGACCCGCGCCGGGAAGGCTAGTGTCCAATTTCTGCTCCATCCTGAACTCTTCGCTCAGGTGCAGCCATTGAGTCCGCTTGACTGCGGGTTCGCCACAGGCCGCGAGCAGGCAAAGGAGCACGACCCAAGGGGCCGAGGGCAAGAGACGGTTCAAGGGCTGAGGGAACACTTGGTAAGTCTAACCGGCGTGATCGATTTGGCTCTATTCGGCAAGCGCCTTGACCATTTCGGCCAAGTCGTTGGTCGGTGCCTTGCAGGCGAAGTCCTCGCAGACATAGGCAGTAGCCATTCCATTGCGAGCCACTTGACCTGCGGCATAGGGCGCGAGAGCCACAATCGACTTCGACGCATCCCCCTCCGGTCGCAAGACCACAACCTTGCGCGGCATGAACGGCATGCGCAGCGCGCGCAGCATGGCTTTCACGCTATCGCTATCGGGGTCGCCGGCCACCACGATTTCCTTCATCGGCCCCAAGGCCAAGTCCAACGCCATCAGGAGCTGAGTGTGCGCCGAGGGATTGCGGCTGACGGCTCCCGAGAATGCACGGATGGTCTTGTCGGCGACTTCCTCGTATTTGACTTCGCCTGTGATCCGGGCCAAGCGAATCAAATTGGCAACAGCGACCGAATTTCCGGAGGGAAGCGCGCCGTCGTAAATCTCCTTGGAGCGCACAATCAAAACCTCTCCGTCGTCCGGAGATAAGTAAAAGCCGCCCTCCTCCGCGTCACCAAAGTGAGCGAGCATGTCATCCGTTATGTCGAGCGCCGCTTGCAAGTAGGGAACGTGAAAACTGGCTTGGTAGAGCTCTATCAGGCCCCACGTGAGAAAGCTGTAGTCTTCCAGCATGCCCGGCAAGTCCGCCTTGTCCCCGCGCGCTCGCTTGAGCAATCGTCCCTCCTTATCGCGCAAATTGGCGAGCACCCAGTCCGCAGCGCGGCGCGCCGCCAACTCATGACGAGGATCGTCAAAGGCTTGTGCCGCCGTGGCCAAAGCCGCGATCATCAGACCGTTCCAATCGGTCATGATCTTGTCGTCTTTGAAGGGGTGAATACGCTTTTCGCGGTGTTCGAACAACACGGAGCGCATGCCTTCGATTTGTTTTTCTAGCTCAGCCGATTTTTGCCCCATGGCGGCGGCCTTGGCCTTCAAGCCGACCGGCAAGTGAAGAATGTTCGTGCCGTTCGGACGCGTAGCCGTTTGTTCAACGAAATTCCCGCCTGGAGACGCGCCCCATACGTCGATTGCCAACTCCGCTCGTTCCTTTCCAAGTACTTGCTCCAGCTCTCTGGTAGTCCAAACGTAGAAGACGCCCTCTTCACCTTCGCTGTCCGCATCTTCGGCCGAGTAAAAGGCCCCCCCCGGAGCCGTCATGTCGCGCAAAACGTATTCAAAGATCCGTTCAGCCGTGTCGCGATAACTTTGGTCGCCCGTGACCTGCCACGTTTCGACACAAGCCATGGCGATGAGGGCTTGGTCGTAAAGCATTTTTTCGAAGTGGGGTAAGAGCCAGTTCTTATCCGTGGAATAGCGGTGAAAGCCATAACCCAAGTGATCCCAAATTCCGCCCTTGCGCATCTCCGTGAGCGTGAGCTCAACCATTTGCAACGCTCGAGCATCCCCGCTGCGCGCATGCCAGCGCAAAAGAAAGCGCAAGTTGTGGGGAATCGGAAACTTCGGTGCTTGCGAAAAGCCACCCTTGGTCGGCTCAAAGCGACGACTCAAGTCCTGATAAGCGCGTTCGAGAACGGATGGATCCAACGCTCCACCCGCCGTACCGGACGACATCTCTTTCAACGCACCGGTCGCCTCAAGCGAAGCACGAATGACATCCTCGCGCCTCGTTTTCCAAATTTCGGCCATGCGCGGAATCATGTCCAGCATTCCCTCTCGCCCGCCGCGGCTGTGCTTGGGGAAATAGGTACCCGCAAAGAAGGGGTTTTTGTCCGGTGTCATGAGCACCGTCATCGGCCAGCCGCCGCGACCGGTCAATGCTTGCGTGATGGCCATGTAGACCTGATCGATGTCCGGGCGCTCTTCGCGATCGACTTTGACGCAAACAAAATGCTCGTTCATCAAAGCTGCAACTTGTTCGTCTTCGAAGCTCTCGTGCTCCATAACGTGGCACCAGTGACAAGTTGAGTAACCGACCGACAAGAAGACGGGCTTGTCTTCGGCCGCCGCCTTTTCGAAAGCTTCCGGCCCCCAGGGGAACCAATCAACGGGGTTGCGCGCGTGTTGCCGCAAGTACGGGCTGAGCTCGAATACAAGTCGATTAAACTCATTGCCACCATCCTTGGGCAAACGCGCAATTTCGGCGCTTGAGGGCAAGGGCTCGCGCAATTTCGGCTGCTCGTGCTCCGCTTGTGGTTCGAACGCACTCAAATTGAGTGGAACGACATTTTCGCCCGCTCGGCCGCTGCTGGAGCAAGACAAAAAAACAACGGCGAGAACGCAAACGAACCGGGTCAAGGGCATCAAAGCCTCCGAATAGCGCAAGTGGCTGGATGGGCGAAGCTCAATCCTACTCGATGCTCCAGTGCGAAGTGGCCTGAGGCGCCGACTAGCCAATCGTTCCCCTGTCATTCCCCTAGCCTTCCCCAAACATGCGTCCGGGCAAAGGCCGCGCAGCTCGCCGCCGGCAAGTCCTAGTGGGCTTTGCGCCTAGCGATCGAGCCTAGCTTCGGCACGCAAGCGTTCCAAAACCCCTGACGCCCCTCCGGAATCCAAGGCCGTAACTGCCAAGTCCACGCCTTCCGCAACCGTCATCGCTCGCCCGGCGGCCTTCAACAAAACGGCCGCGCCGAGCAACGAAGCATTTCGAGCTGGACCTTCCTGACCCGCCAGCACGCCGAGTGTGCGCTCACCGGCCGCACGCACCAGTGCTCCGTTGTCACCGGCGCCGCGCCCCTCCTCGGGGGGCGTGAACATGGGCAATTCATCATCGCAATCGCCCTTCAAGCCGTGGTCTTCGGGATCAATGGCCAAGGGCGCAATAAGCCCGCGCTCAAGTTCGATCGCCCGTGTACGTTTGCGAACCGAGGGAGTGATACCCCCCGCAACGCCTTGAATCGCAATACCATGCGGATGACCCAGGGATTGAATCACCTCAATCGCCATGCCAAGCACGGGGCCGCCCTGGGTTCCGACCACCATGGCCGCCGTCGACGGAGCAATGAGTTTCTCAACCGTTGAAAGCGGCGTGCGCACGCCGATGTCCCCGCGCACGCGCCTCAAACCGAGCAATCCGGGCAGCATGCCGGGTGCAGCGATCGCGCCGAAACGAGTCTTAACGATCCAATCTTCGACTTCGCGCGGATCCCAAGTCAAACCAGCTCCCAGATACTCAAGCACGCTAGCCGCGGTTAAGCCTCGCTTGGGCGGCACGCAACGATCGGTGACGATCATGACCCGCGCACCGGCTGCGGCGGCGATAAAGCCCGCGGCAACATCCAGTGGAGAGGTTTGCTCCGTTCCGTCATGGGGTGGACAAACACATACCAAGCCCGGAACACCACTGCAGGGAATCGTCGCCAGGGACCTTGCTGCGCGCGCAAATCCGCACAGCTCCTCCATCGTCACGCCCTTCCAACGCAACGCGATCAGAAAGGCGCCGATTTGAATATCACTCTCGTTGCCCGCAAGGACCGTGGCGAAGGCGCTATGGGCTTCGTCTTCGGTCAGATTCCGACCATCTCGGTTGCCGGATCCCAAGACACGCAAAAGGTCGCGAAGAATCATGTTGGATTCGCAGAGATCGAAAAGTGAGAGCTAAGCCCCAGTTGTGAGAGCGGGCTCGCAGACCTAACTCCCTGATTTACCGGACGTTAGCATAGGAGATCGAGAGCGGGGAGAGCAACAGTTCGGGCCCCCATAGGAATCGCAATGTGCGGCCCCCCACGGGGCTTCGATTTCGAGCTGCAAGCCGAATAGCCAGCAACCCTATGGATGCCTTTACCGGGGGAGTCCGAGCCGCTCCAGCCCGCTCAGCGCCAAGGAAGCACCCGAGGCTCGCGCTGCGCCATTGGGACGGATACGTGCGATTCGCGTTCATTCCCAAGCCCCCCTTCTTGGACCCCAGCTCAAACGCGGCTTGCTTGCGGCCGTGTCCGCACCGGGTTTCAGGCTGCCTTCCCGCTTGCGGCCGTTGGCGATCCGGGAATAGCCCACCGCCCTGGTTGCGCAACGTTTCGTCCGCAGACATTCGGTAGCAAGGCACAAGGCACCCAAGCGATCGTCCGCCCAATGTGCGAATCAAAGTCGTCTCGCGCCGGCACGGCCAAAAAGCACGACCTACTCTGCGATTGTGGCCCTTCCATTCGACTTGGCTAAGCACCAACTCGCATCCCCGCTTTGGGGGGTCGGCAGCGCGAAGGCCAACCGGCCAAACGAACCCATGCACCGTCAGCGGGCTGCGAGGAAGGGCCCCAAGGCTGAGGCGACCTTCAAGCCTCCCCTAGACCCTGCTGCGAAGGAAGTCCGGCTCAGTCCTCTTCTTCCTCTTCTTCCTCTTCTTCGTGCTCCCCGTCTTCTTCTTCCGCCTCATCTTCGTCAGCCTCGTCGTCATCACCATCCTCGGGCGCAACGACTTCGGGAGCGGCTTCACCGGGATCCAGAACTTCCTCGGGCTGCGCTACGGGGCGCGGGCGAATGTGGGCGTAGAAAAGCTCTTCCTGCTTGTCGTAAACCAGCTTGCCCTCCACCACCGTGTACTGCACCAGGGTTTGGTAGTGCAAGAGATCGCCATCCGTCACGATCATGTCCGCATCCTTGCCCAACTCGAGCGATCCGATTCGATGACCCATACCGAGCAAGCGGGCCGGAATCAGCGTGATGGATTGCAACGCAGCTTCGTTACTCATTCCACCGCGCACCGCAAAGGCCGCCTCGACGGTCAAGTGCAAGATGTCGCGGCCGGTAATGCCCTGCAAGTTCACACTCGTATCGGACGGCACCACGGCCACCTGAACGCCGTGTTCATGCAGTACGGCCGGGTTCTCAATGCTTGAGCCACCTGAGCGAACAAGTTCTTCGCTTCTCCCGCGGCGGTCACGTGGTGTCAGGATCGCCATGGCACCGGCTCGGCCCAATTCGCCTGCAACCGTCCAACCCTCTATAGCGCCGCGCAAAATGGGTCGGAAGTTGTACTCCTGGGCCAAGCGCGCCAGTCCCAACAAGTCCGAGCGGTCGGAGGAATTGAACTGGGCTCGCACGCGATTCTGGAGCACGCCCAGGATGCTGGAATCGACACCCTTGTTGGAAGGCTCCTTGAGTTCGTCGTCGCGCTTGACGTCAATTTCCCACTGTGCGTAGTCGCGTAGGTATTTGGAAGCCGCCTCGAACTTTTCACGCAAGTTGCGCTTGCCCGCCGGGCTGCTCCAACTCAAGTTGACCAAAGCCGCCGGCCCCATCACGACCCCTTCGATTTCGTTCCGCTTGAGCTTGACCACCATGCCCGATTGCTGAGTTGTGGTGATGCCCGCAGCCAGGGCCAAAACCAGGTTTTGGCCGAAGGGATCGTAGGCATCTTCCAGCTCATGCCCAAAGGACGTGGAATCGGCCAAGTCGATATCGCTCACAGTGTCGACCAGAATTCCGCCCAATTTCTCCAGCGCTTCGCGCCCCAGCCTCTGTTGCAGCTCCACGCCTCCGGGGCCGTGAACGTGCTCGTCAATCGGATGGGGGTCTTCGACGGCGCCAACGACACCGCGCACGATGCTGCCGGTCGCAGTCAGCGCAACCAAGCCGGGATAAACGCGCATTCCGGTTGCATCGATAATTTCGGCGCCCTCAGGGATGAAGAGGTCCGTACCGATTTCTTTGATGACTCCGTTCTTACTGAGAATGCTGGTGCCGCGCAGGACCGCGCCCGTTCCGGTGTAGACGTCTCCGCCCACTACGGCCAGGTACTCGTCTTTGTCCTCTTCCTCCTCGGCGGCTTCATCGTCGCCTTCCTCATCGGAGTCCTCGTCATCGTCCCCAAGCGCCGGCTGGGTGGCGTTGACGGACGTCAGCGCGGTGGCTTCGTTGGTCCAAGCCAACAGCAAACATGCGCAAAGAATGAGCGCGAATGTTCTCAACGTGAAGATGCGCTCCGCTGCAATGGACAATTTCATCGATTTACCTCACCAGAAACGATTTGACCCTCGAGCATGACGGCTTGAATTCGCGTGCTGGCTTCGAAGGGTTCTCCGTCAAAGAAAATCAGGTTGGCTTGCTTGCCCACATCCAAACTCCCGAGCTGCTCTTCAAGCCCCAGCAAGGTCGCAGGTTCAATGGTCATGGCGCGAATGGCAGCCTGCCTATCAAGTCCGAGCGACACCAAGTGCCCGACATCGGTAAGCCAAGTCTTGTGGCCCGTGATTGAATCCGAGCTGGGGATGAACACGAGCTTCGCACCGGCACGCGCAAGCTCCTCGGGCAAATTGCGCAGTCGGCGCGTGAAGGGATGCGTAGTCAGTCGCGGCTCCACAACAACCTGCAACTGGGACTCGCCGATGCGCTCCGCAACTTCGTAGAGGTCACTGTCATCGAAGAGAGGCACTCGCAGGCTCCAAGTGAATTCTTCTTCTCCGATAGCGTCCAAGAGGTGCAAGTAGTCGCCGGCCTTGCGAATGCTGATCAAGGCGCGCAACGATCCGTCGCGCAAGTCCATGAACGGTCGAACATCCGGGTCGATTTCCAGAGGTTCGTACACCTCTTTTTCCTTCTTGTCGCTCTTGCTGTCCTTATCGTCCTTCTTTTTCTTTTTGGCCTTCTCCTGAGCCTTGTCCCACTTCTCGCGATTCTTCTCTTCCTTCTCCTTGTGCTTGTCCACGCTTTCGAAACCGTCGCGCAAGGCCTTCTTCGAAGACTGCGTCGAAGCCAATCGAATCTTTAGGTAGACCTTGTCGCGCAGAATCATTTCCTGCACGGAATCGCCCGAGGATCTAACGGCCACCGCTTGCCCGGGAATACCGGATCCCGGTGGGTAGAGGCCCAGGGTGGTGACACCAAGCTCAAGCAGCTTCTCGTAGCTGTCGTGGCCCGGATACAACTCAGTGGAAGCGAGAATTTCGGGGTTGTTGCCGCCGTTTGCTCGACTTTCGAGTCCCGATCGCGAGTACCCGTTGATCAATCCGGGCATCACAACCCAATCGGGTCGATCCAGGATTGGAATGCCGCGCCCGATCGGAAGATCCTGACCAATGGCTTGAATCTTGCCGCCTTCAATCAGGATGACCGCATGCTCCAAGCTTCCTTGGGACGCAGTTTCGGCACGACCCACGCGAATGGCGAGCAAATCGCTGGTGGGAGTTATGGCCGGGGATGCCGGCGCTAAAGCTAGGAGAATCGCGTTCAGGATCATCTCAGTCCTCGTTCAAAACCACGAGCCGTCTTCAGAACGCTCGTATTGGATTTCTCCGTCGATCAATACCAGGAGC
>JAJDES010000076.1 GCA_029259675.1 Planctomycetota bacterium | reverse complement strand
CACGCGCGGGTCCGCGGACTCGGGGAAAACCACGCGACGTCCCAAAGCGCGGGCTTTCTCGCGCAGCTCCATCAGAACATCCATGGGCTACTGGGCGGAGTTGGTGCTGGCGATGACTTGCTCGGGCACTTCAAGTTCGAGCATTAAAAGTCCCAGTCCGTGGGTCTTGCCCTGGGCATCTGTTTTGAGCGAAGCCGAACCGCCGCCACCGAGGCTGTCTTCGAGAATGAAGTTGAGCACGCGCATGTTGTCGGCCGCGTAGCGCACAACGCCGCCGGGATTGACGCCGCGCATATGTTCGCGCACGACTTCCTCAGTCAGGTGTTCCTTGAGGAAGGCGTAGGCCTCATCGCTGTGGGCCAGGACGCCGACATTGGAACCTTCGCCTTTGTCGCCCGAGCGAGCGGAGGCCAGGCGAGATAATTGAACCTTGGGCATGGGATTAAGAGTCGTAGACCGTGACTTTGGTGGGAATCTTGTCTTTCTTCACAAGCGCGGGCCAGAAACCGATGATTTCCGTGGCCTTGGGGCGACCGCCCGCAAAGCCGGTGACCCCGGGCGGACCACTGGTGACCAGCGGAACCAGTTCGCTGCCGAAGCGGTCGACTTTCTGTCGATCGCTGCCTTTGACTCCCATGCGCAGCACGATTTCGGGCGCTTCATCCATCCCTTCGGGCAGCATTCCCGCATGGCAAACACCGGCGCCCACGAATTCGACCAAGCGCTCGTCCTCGGAGTACTCGAAGCCGTCGTAGGCCAGTCGCTGCCAGACGATTTCGCTGCAAAGGCGCGCCTTCGCCAGGGCGTCGGGCCCCGAAACGGTTAGCTGTCCCACAGACTTCCAACCGTCGTGGTAGGAGAGCGAAACTTTGTAGGTGTCGGTTGCCGGTATTCCGACAGCACCCTTAACTTCGACTCGATCGGGTCCGCTTTCGGTCAGGTTGAAGCTGGTGAAGTCGGCGATGCAATCGGGCGTCAAGTAGCGACTCGGGTCGCCCATTTCATAGGCCAATTGGTGAGTGACCGTGTCGCGATTGACGAGCCCGCCGGTTCCGCTGTGCTTGGTTACCGCAAAGCTGCCGTCGGGGTGGGCTTCAATCACCGGGTAGCCGACCATGGCCATGTTCGGGATCTTTTGCCAATCGGTGTAATTGCCGCCGGTGCACTGAGCGCCGCATTCGACAATGTGACCGGCGATGGTTCCCGCGGCCAATTCGTTGAGATCTTCCGGCCCCCAACCGAATTCGTGAATCAGCGGGCCCAACACGAGGCCGGGGTCGGTTCCGCGACCGGTGAGAACGATTTGCGCGCCCTGGTCGAGGGCTTCTGCAATGGGGAATGCGCCCAAGTAGACATTGGCGCTGGTGACTTGATCGCGCACGGTGGAGAGCGGTTCACCCGTATCCATGTTGCGCAGCTCTTCACCCGAAGCCATCAGGTCGTCGAGATTGCCGAGAATGTCATCGCCTTCGACAACGGCGACTTTGATGCCGCTGTGTCCGTGGCGCGCGATGACTTCCATCAAGGCATCCTTGCAAGCTTCGGGGTTCACACCGCCCGCATTGCAAACGATGCGAATGTTTTTCTCGACCATCTCGGGCAGGATGCGATCGACGAGCTTGACGAAGTCCGTGGCGTAACCCTTCTTGGGGTCGCGCGCGCGCAGCTTCTGCATGATCGAAAGCGTGACCTCAGCCAGGTAATCGAGGGTCAAGTAATCCAACGGGCCTTCCCGGACGAGTCGTACAGGGCCGAGGATGGAGTCACCCCAAAAGCCCTGACCATTGGCGACAAGCACTTTGTCGCGGCGGGGAGTACGAGGGGAATTGGGCATGTCGAAGGGGGCCTAAGTGGGTCGTCTGGAGTGTGGAAATGCCCCGCGGCAAGCTTTTCGAGTTGAGCTCTGGCGGGCGCCGCCTGCGTGGGCGCGAGTTGTGGCGCGCCGAGGCCAAACGGAGCGGCCCGAGGCCGAATGGAGCTGCTGTCAGCTACCGGCCATGGGGGCGGTGGGGGCGGGCCAGTTTATCCGCGCGACGCCTGCCGAGGAACGGCCTGTACACACTCTGCTCCCCACAGGGCACCCCTTAGGGGCGTTCCACGGCTGGCGATGAGCCCGTTGGAATCACAGTAATCAGCGAATGGCGCTCCATTTGAGCGGCTGGATCGGGGCCCAAGCCAGAGGCCCGCTGGTGTTCCAGAATCCTGTGAATTCGTTCCAATCGGGCCAACCGGGTGAGGTGCTCAGCTCAAGCGCGAGTGCTCAGCGGCAGATTGGGCTTGCGGACTTCGAACCCGTTGGTTGCACATCCAGTCAGGTTTGGGGGCGAGCGATGGCCCGGGCAGGTGAGGCGCCCTAGGCGTCCCACAAAATCAGTTGTCTTTGATTTTGCCCATTCCGGTTTCGAGGCTCTTCGAGCTGGTGCGGACTTGTCGCAACTCAATGCTGCCCATGCCCGTGTTTACGGCCAGATCCCCAAGGTCGCTGTCAAACAGTTCGACGTCGCCCATGCCCGATTCCAACTCGCTCGCTTTGGACTTACAGTCCCTGACAGTTAATGCGCCCATGCCGGTACTGGCGTTCAGCTCTTCGCATACCAGGCCGTGGACTTGAATTTCTCCCGAACCGGAACTGAGCCTGACCTGGCCGGCTTCGACGTCTCCATGCAAGTCCAGGCTGCCCATGCCCGTGGAGAGATCAAGTTTCTGTTTGATGCGGATGCCGCCGACTTCAATCGCTCCCGATCCCGAGTGCACTTCAAGTGAATTGAGAGGACTTGAGATTGTGATGTCGGCGGCGGCGAATACAGCGGGTTTGCCGCTTTCCGTCTTCAAGAGCAACTTCCCGTTGCGAAGCTCGATGCGCGCGTCTCCCGGCGAATACTCGCGCACCGTCAAACGAGCGCGATTGAATTCTCCAGCGCGAACGATGGTGGAACCGAGACTTAGTTCCAAACTCAAATCTTGACCGGCGATTTGGTCGAGTTCGAATTCGATCTCGCGCTCTTCGTTTAGCTCGACACCGTCAACGCTCCAGGAGGTATGGCTCCTAAACTCGGTCCAGTGGGAATTGCAGCCCGAAAGCCCAGTTGCGGTGACGGTCAGGGATAGAAGCAGGGAGAAGAGGCGGTGTTGCATGGGAGCGGTGTCAGCAAACTAGGTGAGCGCGTCGCACGTCGAGAAGGGTGCAATCAAGGGCCAGGTTACTCGCCCTTCGCCGGACTATTTTGAGTCTTGCTCGGCCGCCGCAGACATTGTGAACTGACTATCTTTAGTGGGTTAAATTGCGCTGCCAGGAAGCACAACCGCTTCTGTGCAATCAACTTG
>JAJDES010000075.1 GCA_029259675.1 Planctomycetota bacterium | reverse complement strand
CTTTCGACCCTCAGGTGCGGTCAGGCGCCCGCGCGCGGTTCGAGCGTCGATTGCCAAGTTGATGCCGTTCAGGCGAGCGGATTCGAGTTCCTTGTCAAATTCCAGCTCAAACAAGTGCGATGCTTTTTGCTCAAGGGCACTTCCCGCGGCGGGGGATAATGTCCGCAATTCCGGAGGCCTGGTATCGCGCCGCAGGTTCAACTCGATCACGGTTTCGTTGCCGGCCAAGTCACTGGCAACCAAAGACAAGGTGTTCGGTCCTTCGCGCAATAGCGGAATATCTTCAGCGCGCCAGCGATCGCCCTGGGAGCGTTCGAGCCAACGGCCGTCCACCGTTACTTTCTCCAAGTAGGTGTCCCGCGCGGAGACTTCAATCGCGATGACCTGGCTGTGAATATTCTCACCGTCCTGGGGGCTGTGCAGCTCCAATTCGGGCGGTGTGCGGTCGCAGACCACTTCCAGTTCCAAGGGCTCTTGCATGCCTTCGGCGAAGAGTTCGAAGCGCACCGTCGAATCATCGAGCAAGACCAGCGGCAGGTAAAAGCCGCCATCGTCGGTCAAGTCCACGGTCGTGACCAAACCGCGGCGCGTGACTTGCAGGCTGTCCGCTCGGCGCCCTTGGACGATGCCTCCCAAGGGCAGGACTTGCTCGCGCATGTGTACGCGGCCGTCGGCGGAAGGCTCCAAATCGATCTCGATCGTCGCGGTGGGAGTCGAATTGGAGGCGAGGGTGTTTGCGCCGGAGGGCTTCGCGGCTGAAAGCTCGTCCACGGTTCCAAGCGTCGAGCCGGACTTGCTCGCGGGTGAATGAGGGCCGGCGGCTTGGGTCCCGTCCTCGGTAAAGTACTGCATCAAAAGGAGCAGCACGGAGGCCAAGCTCAAGGCTGCGGCGATTCGTCCGCGAGGACCGCGCGGCCAGGGAATGTGCCCGAGAGCGGAGGCTTCCGATTCGAGAGGATTTGCGGCGCGCCGCTCAGCTTTTTGGCGGCTGCGTTCCTCGTGACCGATTTCGAGTGAGATGCGATTGAGCGTGTCGGCGGGAGGCGGCGAAACGAGGGCCGGTAGCGGTCCGAGAATTCCGCCGGCCGAATCGGCTACGCCCGTATCGCCTTGGCTCGCAAATTCTTCCAATAGGCGAGCCAATTCGGCTCCGTTGGCCGGTCGAGCCAGTGCATCCTGTTGGGTGCAATCGGCGATCAACCGGGCCAGGGCTTCGGGCACATCGCGGCGCAGGAGTCGAACGCTGGGGATGCCCTTTTGGTGGATGCGCTCAAGCACGTCGAGCAAGTCGCCCGTTTCGATTCCGTCGCGACCGGTGAGCAAGAAGTAAAGCGTCGCACCTAGGGAGTAGACGTCCGCGGATGCTTCTACGGCGCGCGAATCGCGGCACTGCTCCGGGGACATGTATTGGATCGTCCCCAAGAGTTGGTTGCTCAGCGTGAGTCCGGCGCTGGCATCCAAGGGCTTGGCCAAGCCCATGTCGGCCAATTTGACCTCACCCGTTTTGGAGATCAGAACGTTGTCCGGTTTGACATCGCGATGGATCAAGCCGGCATTGTGCATCGCCGCCAAGCCGTGGGCCGTTTTGAGGACGATCTCCACGGCCACATCTATGGGTAAGGGCCCCGTTCGAGCCACTCGCTCGGCGGACGTCTCGCCCTCCACATACTCCATCACCAGGTAGTGCAAATCCCCCTGCTGCCCGGTGTCGAAAACGCGCACGACATTGGGATGATTGATTTGCGCCGCTTGCTGGGCTTCGCGCTGAAAACGCTCGACCAATTGAGGTTGCGAGCCGGCCAGGTCCCTTTTGAGACATTTGACGGCTACGTCCACTCCCAAGGTCAGGTGCCTGCCTTTGTAGACGACACCGAAGCCGCCGCTGCCCAGGGTCGAATAGAGCACGCAGCGATCCATGACCTTGTAGCCGTCGTGCTCGGGAACGCCCCTCAGGAGGGGGTCGTGCAGGGGGTCATTGCGGGGTCGAGCGGCCATGGAATATCTCCAGTCAAGTCTATCCCCTGGCTGAGTTGAAGCGCGCTTGGGCGCCGATTCGCGGCGTGGAGTCGGGACGGTCCGTTTGCGCGAGAGTGGCGGGCGGTTGCAGATCCGGTTGGATCCAGAACGGGACGGGGCACTTGGGAAGAGTGACTGCTAGGCTCCTTTCCATGTGGCGACGAAGAACATTTTTGGTCTTGGCGCTTTTGGGCGCCTGTGGCGGCGAGGCGGGAGATGCTTCGAAAAAGCAAATAGCGGACCGGACGGAGGCAACGGAATCCGATCGCGCTCCCGCAGCGGTCGCCCCGATGAACCTGCGCGAGTTTTTTGGAGAGGGAGGCTTCGACCCGATTCATCCCGCGGTGCGAATTCCCGTGCAAGTGTCCGGGGACGAGAGCTTGGCGGCCACGGGCCGGGACTACGAGCGGCGGCGAACGGCGGCGCGGGAGAGGGCCCAGGCAATACTGGCTCAGTTTCGCGCCAGCGGACGAGAGGCCAATAGCGCGGAGTTGGAGCGGGCTTTCGGACCGCTGGTGAGTGCTCTTGATCGCGACGGGGAAGCTCGCCAGGCGGCGCAGTTGTTGGGCGAGTGGCGCGCGGAGTTGGAGCGGGCCATCGCGGCCGGCGACGATCAGGCGGCGCAGCAAAGAGTGCAGCTGACGGGGCGCATGGCCTTGGCCTGGACGCGCGTCGGCGAATTGGAAAATTGCGTAGCCAAGCACAATGCGGAATGTTGCACCTTGCCCCTGCGTGGGGGCGCCTTGCACGAAGAGCGCGAGGGGTCCGAGCGCGGACTTGCGTTGTGGGCCGAGTTTCTGGCGGAGCAACCCGACAACCTGAGCGCGCGCTGGTTGATGAACGTTTGTGCGATGACTCTGGGGGAATGGCCCAAGGCCGTGCCCGAGGCGTGGCGCATGGATCCCGCGCGCATGGCCGGCGAAGGTGACTTCGCGCCCATGCTCGACGTGGCTCCGCGACTTGGACTCGATGTGCTTTCGAGTTCGGGCGGTTGCGTGCTGGAGGATTTTGACGGGGACGGAGACATTGATGTGCTTTTCAGCGATTGGCTGCCATCGGCGCCCATGCGCAGTTTTGACAATGAAGACGACGGCCGTTTCAGGGAAAGCACCGTGGCGCGCGGATTGGTGGGCCAGTTCGGAGCTCTGAACCTGAACAGCGCCGACGCGAACGGTGACGGCCGGGTCGACGTTTACGCCATGCGCGGCGGATGGGGCGGACCGCAACGCAACAGCTTGTTGATCAATGACGGCGCAGGGTTCGCGGACGAGGCGGAGCAGCGCGGACTCGCAAGGCCCACGCGCCCGGGCCAAGCTTCGGCCTGGGGCGATGTGGATCTCGACGGCGACTTGGATCTATTCGCCTGCGTCGAAAACTTCGGCGGGCGCAAGCCGGACTTGCGTTGCCAACTATTTCAAAACGACGGGGAGGGCCACTTCACCGATGTTGCCGCCGAGGCGGGTGTTGACATGCGCGGCTACGCCAAGGGCTGCGCGCTGGGTGACGTTGACAATGATGGGGATCCCGAGCTGTACGTTTCGATGATGGACGGCCCCAACCGCTTTCTCCTCAACGTCGGCGAAGGCCGCTTTGAAGAGGCTACGGATGCCTTTGGCGTGGCTCTGCCCTCAAAGAGCTTTCCGACGTGGTTCTTTGACTACGATCAGGATGGCTGGCTCGATCTGTTTGTTGCTTCCTACGAGTTCTCCTCCGATGTGGTATTGGCCAACGCCTTTGAGGGCGAGCCGGCCAATCCGAGTTTGCGGCTCTATCGCAATTTGGGGGGCAAAGGCTTTGAGGATGTGACCCAAGCCGCGGGATTGAACCGATGTTTGCCCGTCATGGGCGCAAACTTCGGCGACTTGAATGCAGACGGCTTTCCCGAAATTTTCCTCGGCACCGGTACGCCCTCCTACGCTTCGCTTTCGCCCAGCGCATTCTTTGCCAACCGCGGCGGCAAGCACTTCGAACTCGCCTCCGCCGCGGCTCGCCTCGGCAATTTGCAAAAAGGGCACGGGGTGGCCCTGGCGGACTTGGATGGCGACGGGGACTTAGAACTGATTCAGGAAACCGGCGGCGCCAAGCCCGGTGATGCGTTTCCCAATGCCGTGTATCAAAACCCCGGTCACGGCAACCATTGGATAACAGTGGATGTGCGCGCAAAAGCCGGCAATCGTTTCGGGCTCGGATGCAGAATTGAAGTCCAGTTGCCGGGAGGGATTTCGCGGCACGCACTTGTGTCGAGCGGTGGAAGTTTTGGTTCTTCGCCCATGCGCCAATTCATCGGCTTGGGGCAAGCCACCGAAATTGAGCAAATCATCGTCAGTTGGCCGGACGGACACGTGCAGCGCCATATGGGCGCAGCCGTTGACGGAATGATATTGATTGAGCGCGAGTGAATTTGGAGCTCGGGCTAACCGGGTGATGCTCGCCTCCGCTTGCGCTTTGTTCGTTTTTGGCGGCCGGCGACGGCCGCGATGAGTTGTGGACCTTGCACCCTTGGATTTTGGGCACGCACGGATTGGATGTTGCAGGGCGGGCCGGGTGGGGGCCACGCGTGTGCTTGCTCGCTTCACACGTGCTCCTGCGCTGGCAGGCCGTTTGGGCGTCTCAAAACCAAAATGAATGGGTTACCAGACCGCTCCGGTTGCTACAGAATCATGCGCACCTATCCTGGGTGCGACACCCAATGGAAGGCCGGAATTTAGACTCCGTGAATAACGGAGCTGCGCGTCACGCGGCGCAAATTGGCGGCGACGGATTGAATTGGTCAATGGAGCATCCAATGAAAGCAAATCGTGCCGGCGTTGCAGCCTTTGTGATCAGCCCCGCCGTTGTCGCATGTATGGTCCACATGCTGCTGTGCAGCTTTTGGTCGCTTTGGGTCTTGTGCACTTTCAAGTATCCGAGAATGGGTTCCGATGAGATCTTTCGCCTGCTCACTCCGGCGCAATTTACTGGGGTGACCGCAATCAATGTCGCACTTGCGGGAGCCTTGTTGTTTGCGGGATTCCAAGCGCTGCGTGGCCCGCTCGGACTTCGCCGGGCACACTTAGTCGGAGCATCCCTCGGCTTGATCGCCGTGTGCACCATTCAACTGGGCGCTATCTTCGCCTACGGCCCTATCCCTGTGGGACAATGATTGTGCGCGGAGGCGCGAGCGTGAAGCGAGCTCAGCCATTCGGCGCACTGGCTTCGGAGGCAAGCTGGACGGAATCGGCTGGCACAATCCGACTTGGGGCGTTATAGGACCGTGGCCGATCGTGGAGGGTCGTTCTAATCAGGCTTTGCTTGTATGGAATGAATTGCGAATGATCTGCGGCTCATGCTTTAGACCTCAAGGTGATGGCAGCATGTGATCTCGCTTGAATCGACGCGACTAAGGAAAGGCGCGAACCATGTCATCAGAATGTGCAAAATGCGGCTCCGCACAACTCGTTGATTGTTACAGCTGGAAGGATCGGTTCTTTGGCGCCGGCAACTTCATTCGCATAGGACCGTTCTCCTTTGCAAGTACCAATCGCCGAGTTTGCCTTGACTGTGGTTACTGCGAAGAGTGGGTGTCTGCAAGTGGTTTGGAAAAGCTGCGCAAGAAGTTTGGTTTGGGGCGTGGCTCGTCGGCGCTTGAGCGGCTGGCGATGGAGGTCGAGGACAAAAAAACCAAGTCCTGAAGAACGAGTAGGGGCCGTGCATCGGTGGTGAACGGACTCCATTCATGCCTATCTCGAATTCGCTTCGCAATTAGTAGGCCTCTTCTCTTTTGCAAGCAGCGCCTGCGGCAGCGCGGGAATCGGTGCGACTTGCGCTGACGGGTTGCGGACGATGTGCTTCCATATATGCGCGAGCTTGTAAGGAGGCAATTTTGATTGGTATCCGTGCGAAGGTGGGTGGGTAGGAATTTAAGTGAATGGGGCAAGTCCCGCGATGAATCGAGTCTCGCGCTAAAATTGAAAGTGGGCGCCGGCCCGCAATTGCGAGAGTGGAGTATTGACCATGTTTCAAAGAACATTTATGCGGCGTCGGGTCACAAGCTTGCGTTCTTCGAACAAATTCTTAGCCCGAATAGCGTTCAAGCAAATGCGATGGCCCGATTGCGCCCCAGTTGCGTTTTTTCTGCTGGCAATCTCACTCTTCGGCGTCTCGTGCAAGTCTTTGCAATGCCAATGTGCGCCGGCCT
>JAJDES010000074.1 GCA_029259675.1 Planctomycetota bacterium | reverse complement strand
GACGGTTCCGAAACCATCGGAGCCCACTACAACGGTCTGGCAGGTATGTTCGCAGCCACGTATACGGGCGGAAGTTCCAACTACAACTTGGTCGCCATGGAATACGGTGTGAACAAACAACCCGCGCTATTTGCGGGAGCGGCCGCGGTGGACAGCTTGCTCACGACCATTTGGATGGTGGTCACGATCGCCTTGCCCCGATTTTTGGCGCGCATGTGGCCGCGTGCGAAGCAAGGGGGGGCGGGAAACAATGGCGCGCCCCTAACCGGCATCGCTGAAGATACCGAAAGTGTGCATCCGCTGGATTTGGCCCTACTCGTGGCCTTGGGTTGCTTTGCCTTCTGGGGCTCGGGAGCTGGAACGGCTTGGATTAACGTACACCTCGAAGCTTGGTGCGAAAGCATGGAGTGGAGGGTGATTCGATTCCCCATGGGCCTGACCCTGACGACAGTCGCTTTGGTTCTGGCTCAGTTTCCCTACATCTCAAGACTGCGCGGAGCGCGAGTATTGGGCATGTTCGCGGTGTACCTGTTCCTCGCGGTCATCGGAGCTCTTTGCGATTTGGCGCAACTGCGAGCCATCGGGGACCTGGCCATTACGCTTTCTATCTTTGCCGCGGTGACGGTCGCTGTGCACGGATTGATCGTCTTCGGCTCGGCTGCGGCGCTGAAGCTGGATTGGGTTGAAGCGGCCGTGGCCTCCCAGGCGAACATCGGCGGCGGCACCTCGGCATTGGCATTGGCGCGCAGTTTGGGTCGGGGCGATTTGGTCCTGCCCGCCATTTTGGTCGGATCCCTGGGCACTGCGGTCGGCTCCTACATCGGAATGGCGGTAGCCGGCTATCTCGGTTGAGCGCGGGATCCTAGGCTGGAGTGATGAGCCTGCTCGCCCAACACGTCCATGCGGCCGGTGCGCTTTCGAAAGGCGATCCGCTGGCCGCGCTCAATTCAATCGCCGCCGATGAGTCGGCCCACGGCCACGCATTGCGCGGCATCGCCTTGGCTCAATTGCAAGAGCTGGACGCGGCCCAGAAAGAATTGCGTTTGGCAGCCGAGGGCTTCGAAAACGAGCCGCTCTTTCGTGCGCGGGCCCTGGCGGCCTTGGCCGAAGTTGCAGCGGCCCGGAGAGAATTGGGAACGGCCCTTGAGTCGCTTTCCGAAAGTGCCGAGGAACTCGCGCGCATCGGCGATGTTCGCAACGCAACTTGGGTTCGGCTCGTTCGGATTCGGATCTTGCTCTTGATCGGGTCCGTGGAAGAAGCGGAGGCCGATTGGGAAATCGTGGCGCAGGAAACGGGCGACGATTCTGTTTTGTTGGCCGCATTGGAATTGGCACGGGCCCAATCGGCACTGCGCAAGCTGTCGGGCGCGGATGCGTTCGATGCACTCGATCGAGCCTTGAGCGTGCTTTCCCAAAACGAACACCCCTTGCTGGCAGGTGAATTGGATTCCCATCGAGAGGTGCTGTCCCAGCCGCTTGCTCGCGTGCGCTCTGCAACTGGGGAGCAGGAATTGTCGCTGCTCGGACTTTCGCAAACGTTCAGAGGAGGCAAGCCGCCCCAGTTCCTCCTTGGGACAGCAGCGAATTCGGAGTACGCAGAGGCGCGCAGGTGGTTGGTTGTCGACGGTATCGCCAAGCGCGTTTTGTTTTGCGGTGAGGATTCCGTCGACCTGTCCAAACGCGCGGTGTTGTTTCAATTGCTCGAGCAACTTGCGGCGAAATGGCCCGGATCTGTATCCAATTCTGAACTGATCGATGCGGTCTTTGACGGGCCCGAGCCATCGGAAACGGATTCCGATTTGGCAGATTCCTTTCGCGAACGCTGTCGAGTGGAAATGGCTCGCCTGCGCGATCTCTTGCCGGCCGGAGCCACGATCGAAGCGAGTGGGCAAGCTTGGCGTTTGGTGCTGCCCGCCGGCGCACCCGTACTGCGCATCGATCTGCTGCGCGAGAGTTCCACTCTGAAGGCTTTCCTGTCGGACGGTCACGCTTGGGCCGCTCGCGATTTGGCGCTGGCTATTGGGGCCAGTCCGCGCTCCATGCAACGGGCCCTACTCAAACTGGCCGGCAGTGGCGCCGTTCAACCCACGGGAGAGGCGCGTGCGCGGCGTTGGCGCATTGAGGGCAGTGCCCAAGGAATCGCGTCACAGATGTTCCTGGTGAGTCTCTTGAATCCCAGTTGAGCTGGAAGCTCGTGACGATTCACCCCTTGCCGCAAGGCAGTCTCAAGAGAAGATTCCATGTCTGATTCAACAAAGAGTACAAGCTTCGCTCCGACCGTCCGCCAATTCGACTCCGAAGAGTTGGGACCCGTGCACGGCGTTACGTGTGATGCCGACGGCAACGTGTGGTTCGCCCATGACGAGGGAGCGATGCTTTGCCTGGAGCCCGAGAGTGGGCGCATCATTAAGCGCCTCGACAACATGCAAGCCATGTCGGGCACGGCCTTTGACGGTACGCACCTGTGGCAAATTACAACGGAGGCCATTGTTCGCATCGATCCCCGCAGCGGCGAGGTCGTCAAAACCCTCCCCAAACCCGAAGGCGTGCACTGCTCGGGCATGGCGTTTGCCGCCGGCTGCCTGTGGGTCGGCGCCTATGTCGAACGCCAATTGCTCAAGCTCGACGCGGAAACAGGTGAGGTGCTCAAGACGCTCGATAGCGATTGCTTCGTGACCGGTATTGAGTGGATCCAAGGCGAGTTGTGGCACGGTGCTTGGACCGGCGACAAGAGCGACGAAAACCGTCAAACCAGCCTGCGCCGCCTCGATCCCGATTCGGGCGAGGTTACGCGCGAGTTGCGCCTCGAAGATGATTGGACCGTAAGCGGAACCGGCGTCGACCGCGACGGCCGGCTCTGGTGCGGCGGCAGCTACGGCGGCGGCCTGCGCGCCGTACGCTTGTCCTAGCAACGGCATCGGCCTCGAAGCGAGCGCAGAATTCTCACCCTCAGGTGAGGCTGTGCTCCCATTGCCGGAGTTGCTTCAACGTCCGACGCCGGCCATCCAAAGGCCCTTTACTGAGCTGAGCCGTTCGCCCGATTCACAAAACGCGTCTGGGCGGGAGGACAATGTTGGCGACGAGGGTTCCGCCGACGAGTGCGATGGCGACCATGCCGGTTTGGAAAGCCCATTCCATTCCGGCGAGGGAGTCGCGGCCCAGGAATGAGGTCAAGCTGCGGTAGCCCAGGCTTCCGGGAACCAGCAACAACAGTCCGGGCGTCAGCGGCACCAGGGCCGGCCGGTTGGCGACGCGGGCGTACACGTTCGATAGCACGCCGACGACCAAGGCGCCGAAGAAGGGCGAGATGTCGGAGCCCATGGTTTCTGCGGTGAAGCGCGCGCACAGGTAGCCGCTGATGGCGGTGGCGTAGATCACGCCGAATTCGCGCGGTCGCGCCTCCAACAGAATCGCGAAGGCTACCGGTGTGACGGCCAGGGCCATCCATTCGCTCCACAGCGGCAGCGTGCTGGGAATGCTCGCATGCTGGGCGATGGGGCCGTCGCCCAACCTCCAAGCTAGGGCGACGCCGAGCAGAAGCGTGGTAAAAACGACGGCTGCGCCGGCGAAGCGCGAGACTCCCGAAACCAAGTGTCGCGTCGCCAACTCCGTCATGGCGATCGTCAAGCTGAGGCCGGGTATCAGCACGATCATGCTTGCCAAGATGACGACGCGATCGTCGATGCCGGGCACGTTCTTGGCTACAAGTAGGGCGCCGATTGCGGCCACAAAAGCTGCGATGGGCTCGTAGACGCCAAACTCACCGTGGCGTTTGGGCAGGATCAAATCCAGCAGGAAGAGCAGCGGGCCGAGAGCCGCGGACAGGGCGATGTCCTGGACACTGCCTCCGAAGAGGCGCGCCGCTCCGGCCGAGGCCATGGCAAAGGCCGCGGCTTTCCACCAATGGCTCCAGCGCGCGGGAGCTGAGGCGATGTCGTTCAGAAGGCGATAACCCTCATCGATGCTGATGCGCTTGTGTTCGACGCGCTCCATGACCTCGTCCAACTCAAGCAATTTGCCCAAGTCGAGTTCGGCCCGGTCGATGCGCAAGAGGTGCGTGGCCTCGTCCGGTATGTGTCCGAATGAGGTGAACACCGACGTGGGGGTGGAGAGGAAGGAGGCTTCGACTCCAAGGCTACGCGCCATATTGACCATGACCCGCTCGAGGCGATGGGCGGGGGTGCCGTGCATGTGCAGCAGCTCTGCGCAGCGGATCAGAAAGGCGTGCTTGCGGCGTGTGGAGCGGGGCGAGGGCATTTCGCCCGGCAGCCTAAGCCCGGGGCGTCCAACGGCCTATCCCGCTAGGCGTCAATTTCGTGCGCGAAGGCACTCATCGCCATGACTACACGTCGGGCGCATGCCCAAACCGCATGGTAAAGGCTGGGATCCACGGGGATCGGCAATCCCGGTTGAACCCTAGAAGTTGTCCAGGATCCGCACGGATTGCGGCGGCGAAACGGCAGTCGGCAAACCCAGCGTCAGGTCCCAAGCGGAGAATTGGATCCAGAACGAGATGCCCACGATGCTGGGGTCATCCGGAAAGTGGATCTGGATGCTGGCCTTGCCGTCGGCGTCGAGCAGTGTCGGCTGGGGGAAGTCGAATACGGGGCTTTTGCCGGAAACGCTGAGGTTGAAGAGCATGTTGCTCGCATCCAGATAGCTGTCCATACCGGGCGCACCGAGATTGACGGGAGCGGAGAGACTGGAGGAGGCAACCGGGAAGGCAAAATCGAACGGCGTTGCCGGCGACTCGAGACTGATGGAGCAGGTTTCCCCGATACTCGAGCGCCCTTCGATGACGACGCGAGCCGTACCCGTCTGGGAGATCCTAAAGATCTTGCCGGAGAGATACTCGCCCACGTACATGGCGCCCTCCTTGTCAAAGACGACGTCGATGGGCGTTTCAAAGCCGTCGGCGAAAGTCTCATAGAAGGCATCCACTTCGCCGGGACGCTCACCGTAAATGATGGGCATCTTGACCACGGAGTTTGCCAGGCCCGATAGCAAGGTCATGGCGACTTCGTTGCGGTAGCCGGACATGCCGCGGTTGGCGTTGATGGCCATGCCGCACGGGCTGCTGTGTGAAGGCAGGACCATCAGCGGCTCTTCAAAAAAGTCGATGTCCGTTTCGCCCCATGCATGGGGGTGACCATAGTGGTGGTAGGGGATGACCAGGTTGATCTCATCCGCCGGATCCATATTGTCGGGAACCAGGTTCGGGCCGTTGTCGCCGGCGATCACATCACCGGTGACCGGATGGACCACGCCGTCAAAAATGTTGCGCAAACCGCGTGATAACGGGCGCGCAATATCCTGTGCCGGGTCGTACATCATCAAGGTGGCCGAGCGCGGATCGGGATCCAAGTCGTGGTCGGTTTGTGAACCCAACCCGAAGTAAACGAGCGATCCGTCGGTGAACAGGTTGTTGTTCTGGTGCCAACCCGAGGGCATGTCGGTCACCACGTCCGTGCGCGTGTCGAGCACGCCATCTTGGTCGCTGTCCGTAATGCGACTGATCGTGTTCAGGTGCGAGATGTAGAGGGAGCTGCCGAGATTCAAAATGCCCGTGGCGTAGGCATTGATCCCCGAGCCATCCCAAACCATGTCTTCGTAATCGGAAACGCCGTCCTTGCTGTAGTCAGCTACTCTTCGAACCACACCATTGTCGGTGAGGAAGTAGATGCGCCCGGCCGGATCGGTATCGAGGGCGGTGAGCAATTCTCCCGCAGGTGCCTGGTGAAAGACGGTGACTTCGTAGCCGGCGGGGACGTTGGGCAATTGAGCCCCGCTGCTGGAGGTGACTAGAAGGGCCCCGAGGAGGCCGGCAGCTGCCTGATTCATCGACATGAGTAGAATCGGTGGCTCAGCACCGAGTGCAAGATAATTGGGCTGTGGGGCGCGTGGACGGATTGGTCCCAAGCTGGGCTGCAGTCTAACGCAGGTTGCGTCTTCCTGGACGGCCTACCCGGTTCCGGCGTTCTTAATTCGGGGCCGAAGGCATTCATGCGCACTGGGCTTGGGCGCTTCCAGACCCGACCCTCCCTCGCCCGGGATCAATCCCAATTAACTCAAATTGAGAATTGGCAAGGGAATAGGGTGGCGAGGCGCACCCGGCGGAAACCCGAACAAGTGCTTGATGGGGCGAATCTGAGGGGTGGTGAAATGCTTCAGAAGATTCGTCAGGTTCAAAAAAAAATAGAGGGAGATCCATCGGCCTGTTTGCGATCGGTGGATTCAATGGCAGAGCGTAGGCTGCGCGTCACCGAAGCCATGCCCCGGGGGAGGACGGAATTCGGCCCCTGTTGACCTATGCGCCCATGTCCAAGTCCAAGCAATCAGGCCCTGACTCTTCGCCCAACACCTGGTCGGTGTACTTGGTGCGCTGTGGGGACGGCGCGCTCTACACGGGCATTGCCACGGACGTGGCCCGGCGCTTGGGCGAGCATCAATCGGACTCGGGCAAAGGCGCCAAGTTCCTGCGTGGGAAAGGCCCCCTGGAACTCGCTTTCGAATGTCCTGTGGGCGAGCGCGGACTGGCTCTGCGCGTTGAGCGGCGCATCAAGCGCTTGCCGCGCAAACGCAAATTGCGCTTGATCGAGGGGCAGGACAGTTTGGAGCCCATCTTGCTCGCCGCCACCAATTCGCTATCGGAATGAGGTCGGCGCTCAGCGCGGGCGGCGGGCACTTCGGCCTCGGGACGACATTGATTAGGATGGCGCGATCGGGCACTCGCAAGCGCCAAAGAGCGCAAAAGAAGTCCATGTGCATCTCTCGTTGCTGCGCGTGGATGGCAGCGGGAGCCCGCTCAAAGCAACGATTTCAATGTCCATGGCAAGCGAGGATTGAAGGAAATGGCCAAGCGCATCGATTGGTATTATCACCGCAAGGGCTGAACCAGCTGCAAGCGTTCCGACGCCTTCTTGGAAGGTCGGGATGTAACCGTTCGTGAAACGGTGAATGCGAGCAAGGAACGATTTGGTAAGGGCGACTTGAAGCAACTCTTTGCGGATGCATCCAAGGTTGTCGTGGCCAAGGGCAAGAAGAC
>JAJDES010000073.1 GCA_029259675.1 Planctomycetota bacterium | reverse complement strand
CTGCGCGAAGTTCTGGTCATCCGCAACAGCGGCAATGCCGGTTACTGCGCGGAACCGCGTGAGGCTGCATTCCTTTCAACCCGGGCAGCACACGAAGTGCCTTGGATCTTTGAACCGCACCCGGCCCTGGTCTGCTCCGGTTTGCTCGGCAGCCTGGCCCTTGAGCTTGGGCATCAAACCCTGGGGCCCGATATCGCCTTTCTCGGTGGTCAAGAATTTCGCAGCCACCCGCTGCTCAAGGCCGCCGAGGTCCTGGGCTCCGCGCCCTGCGATGCCAAGCAAGTGCGCAAGCTCCTCCGTCAGCACGATGTGGGCCCCATCGAAGTTCGCAAGCGAGGGCATCCCCAATCCTCGGCGGAATTGGCCAAGCGCTGGCGCGGAAGCGGCAAGCAAAGGGGCCGCGTTCTGGTTAGCCGGCTCGAACGGGGTCATCGCGCCTATTTAGTCAGGCCCCAAGACGCCACTTCGTCACCCGGCACCTGACACGGCCCCGAATCCGAGCGTTCAGGGCCGGCCGGAGCCCTCGGGTCCACGGCCTCCCGCTGTTCTCCGGGTTAGAAAAGGCGGGGCAGCGCAAGCAAACGGAACCGTGGCAATCTGGATTCACGCAGATGGGCCCCAATCCGGCACCTCACTAGAGGAATACCTAGAGGTCCGCTAGATCTGTGGAGCAGTCCTGCCCGGTATTGCCCGCCAGCATGCACGAAGTGCCAGCCTTTTTGGCCTCACGGCACACGCAGGAAGCGGCAATGCTCGAGTTCCAGAGCGCAATATCCGATCGGTAGCGTGGGCCTCGGCCCGCCCCCGCTATCCTTAGCCACGCATGTCCCAGGGAACCGACAAGCCACGCCGCCCGCTATCCGGGCTATTCCGGCACAGCGCCATTTACGGGCTCGTTCCGGCCATGCAGAAGGTCATCACGCTGGCGATCATCCCGCTGGTGTTCAAGTGGCTGCCGGCCGAGCAATTCGGGGCCTCGCTGATTACCGATCTATTCTTGATCGCGTTGGCGGAGATCCTGGGCATGAACTTCCTTTCGGGGATGGTTCGCTTCTACTTCGACCACAAGAATGAAAATGACCGCAAGGCGGTAATCAGCTCGAGCATTCTGGTCACCTCGGGCATCGCCTGGACCTTCTGCGGCTCGATGCTCTTCTTCGTCGATGAGCTGCGACCGATCCTGCTCGGGCGAGACACCGAAGGCGTTAGTGAAGGCGTGCTGGCCAAGCTCCTGATCATCGCCTTGTTGACGGTGCCCTTCCAACTCTGCACGCAATCGGGATTTCGCTATCTGCAGATCCTCAAGCGCTCGGGCACTTATTCAGCAATTCAGATCTCGAAGATGTTCCTCGAGCTAACGCTCAAAGTCGTCTTCGTAAGCCCGCTGATGAATCTCGGCCCATTGGGCTTGATCCTGCCGGTTCTGATCGGCGAAGCCCTTACATCCCTGGTCGTAACGGGCTGGGCCCTGCGCCAAGTCGGGTTCAAGGTCAATTGGCGCGTGCTCAAGCCGATCGTGCTCTACACCCTGCCGCTGATTCCCGTCGGCCTGTGCCAACTGGGCATCCACAAATTCGACCTGCGCCTGCTCGAAGCCTTCTCACCCAAGGCAACGGCCTTCACGTTGGTAGGTATCTACGGCCTCGCCTACCAAGTCGGCTACCTGGTCAACGCCCTGATGCTTGGCCCATTCCTCCAGATTTGGCAACCGTGGATCTACGACGTAGAAAACGAGCGCGAGCGCGGCGAACTCGTGGCGCGCATCAGTTCCTACGCAATCCTGGCCATCGCCACGGCCAGCTTGTTCCTGATCCTGTTCAATCGCGAAGCGATCGTGATCTTTACGCCCAAGGGCAGCGAGCTACGCGACGGCTACGTTGCCGTACCTTGGGTCGCCAGCGCTTATGTGCTCTGGGCGCTCTACAAAGTCACCGAAATCCCGTTTTTCATCGCCAAGCGCACGGGACCGGTCTTGGGCATTAACTTCATCGCCCTCGCATTGAACGTGCTCTTCAATTGGCTGCTAATCCCACGCTTCGGCTTCGTTGGCGCAGGCATCGCAACTTTCTCGACCATGTTGAGCTTGGCGGTCATGGGCATGCTCATGAGCCGCACCGTGCTGATCGTTCACTTCGAACTCGGACGCATTTTGGCCACCTTGGGCACCGTTTGTGTTGCGGGCGTGATCGTCGTACCGCTCGACACCTATGTGGCCACGCCGGGGGAAATCCCCCTGGGCCCGATCCTTGCGATGAAAGCCACGCTCTTGGGAGCCTTGCTCTGGGTTCACTGGCGCGTGATCTTGCGCGCGGACGAGCGGCGCTTGTTGATGGACTGGATACTCAAGCGCAAGGCTCCGCTCAGTTCGAGCGACGACGCTGACCAGTAAAGCTTTGCTTGATTGGCAATCGGCAAGCACTGCTAGCAATTGACGAACACCCCCATGGGACCCGAAAACAAGCCGCAACAGGTCGCCGGTGAGAAGTACGACGACACCACCTTGCAGGCGATGCCGGATGCCTATTCGACCGAACTGATCCTTTTTCGGCACGGCGAAGTCGTCGGCCAGGCGGATCGCAGCTTGCGCGGGCAACTCGATGTGGATTTGAGCGAAACAGGGCGATCGCAGCACGCGGCACTGGAGCAATGGGTGACCACGTGGGAAGCGCAACCCGAGCGGCTAATCAGCAGCGATTTGAAGCGTTGCACGAACTTGGCCGAGCGGATCGGGCGCGTCTTTGGCACCGCACTTGAGCTCGACCCGAACCTGCGCGAACAAAATCTGGGTCAATGGCAGGGACAAGCTTGGGAGCAAATCACCGCCCGCGATCCCGAACGCGTGCGCGATTACTGGGATGACTACCTGGGAACCGCTCCACCCGGCGGCGAATCCCTGGCCGACATGGGCCGGCGCGTCGATTCTTGGTGGCAAGCAATCGAACCGAGCATCCGCGGCAAACGCGTGGTCATCGTCACCCACGCCGGCGTCATCCGCTGCCTGTTGTGCCAACTCTTCGATCGTCCCCTCTCGGAAGCCCTGCGCTTCGCACCCGCGGTGGCCTCGCACACCAAAGTGCTGCACAGTGCCGCGGGTTCCGTGCTTGTCACGCTCGGCGAAAGACCTTGGCTCTTTGGATCCGACAAAACATGAAACCCCTTCGCCTCGCACTTTCGGGTTCCGCGGGAACCGGCAAGACCTCCCTGGGACAGCGACTCGCCAAGGAGCTGGAGCTGCCGTTCATTGAGGAAGGCATCCGCCCCAGACTCGAAGCGGGGCTCGACCTGCACTCGTTGGATACAGACGGTTGGCAAAAACTGATCGTTGAATTGTGGGAGGAGCAAGAGGCGGCCGAAGAAGCCGCGACCTCGGGTTTCGTGAGCGATCGCAGCAGCCTCGACTACGCCGCGTTCTGGTTGCACTACGACTTGGCTGGGAACGAACCCGCCACGGACGAATTCATACTGCGCATGTCGCGCCGCGCTCAAAAGTACACGCGCATCTTCCTGGCTCCCTGGGGCGTGCTCGAATTGAAGGCCGACGGCGTGCGCAGCACCAACCCTTGGATTCAATTGCGCTATCAAGGCATCCTCGAACTCATCCTGGAGCGCTTTGGGCCCGCCGAGAGCCTGCGGCCCATTCCGCCGACCCACGAATTTGAAGAGCGTCTCCGTTTTGCTCTGGGAGAATTGCCCCAGCGCGCCAAGCGCTAACGGACCTCGGCAGATCCAAGCCGCATGGGCCTGGCCATATTGCGCAACGGGTTGGCAGAACGCTGATTCGGAACGGATCGTTGCTATTCCAAGCAAACGGCCGCGACCGAGCGCCGCTTTCGCGGAGGGCGCCCAATCCCAACTTCAATCCGCAATCGGCGAGCACAGCTTGCGATCCATGCACCGCGCTCGCCACAATGACCGGCCCCCCCCTCGCAACCGCTATTCAATTTGAGCGGCTTTCGCAGCGGGGCCCCAAACATGGCGAATAGCACACGCGAACCAGAGCGCCTCACGGCCTGCATCATCGCCATGAACGAGGAGGATCGCATCGGCGATTGCATTGCCTCGCTCTCCTTTTGTGACGAAGTCCTCGTCGTGGACTCACACTCAAGTGACCGCACGCGCGAAGTTGCCGAGCAAGCCGGAGCGCGCGTAATTGAACGCGATTGGCCCGGGCACGTGGCCCAGAAGGAATTCACCATTCGCGCGGCAAGCAACAATTGGGTTCTGTGCGTGGACGCCGACGAGCGCATCTCGCCCGAGCTGCGCGCTGAAATCGAAGCCCTGCAAAACACGGGCTTCCAGGGCGCGGCCGGTTGGAATATGCCGCGGTTGTGCAGTTACCTAGGTCGATGGATACGCCACGGCAATTGGTATCCCGATCGCCAATTGCGACTATTCGATCGCCGCCGGGGTCATTGGGGCGGCCACGATCCCCATGACAAAGTTGAATTGGATGGTCCCATGCTCACGTTGCGCGGCGACTTGATCCATCATCCCTACCGCAACTTCGGCGACCACTTGCGCACGATCGACACGTACACGACAACGATGGCCCAGGGGCTTTTTGATCGCGGCAAACGCTCGAGCGTCGCCAAGCTTGTGCTCAATCCGACCTGGAAATTCCTGCGCTTCTATTTCCTCAAGCGCAGCTTCCTCGACGGCTGGCGCGGACTGCTATTGGCCTATTTGGCAGCGCACTACACGCGCCTCAAGTACGCCAAACTGCTCGTCCTTCAGCGCGCTGAGAATCAGCCCGAACAATAAGTCCGTTCGATCCGCCTCAGGCGCGACATCAACCTCCCGCTTCGCATGAACGGCCAGGCAACATCGCGGGCAATGCGCGGTCCCATGGATGACCGTTTGGAATAAACGCGCGCTGTTTTTGGACGCGCTAGCGGGCGCGTTTGGTGGGCGATGAGGGACTTGAACCCCCGACCTCTTCCGTGTAAAGGAAGCACTCTACCAACTGAGTTAATCGCCCTATTTTGCAAGCGTGCCAAAGCCCGCGTGCAGCCCGACGCTGGCCGCGTACCGGCCCAACACTCGCTGCTGGTCAATATTGTGACAAAGCATCGGGTCGGAGTCAGGCCCTGTCGAGGGAACTTTGCCGAAGCGACCCGCATCGGTGAGATGGCACCGACTGTCGACCGGCGCTGAGCCGAAGCTCTCGCAAGTCAGCCGGATTTTTCCCCGTCTTGGCCGGGCAGCCCGGCCTCGCCGTCTGCCGCAATTCAGGGCGATGACCTCCCCGGCTCGAATTGAGCCAGACCGGAGAACAAGCCCGCTCCAGGGTTTGCCTAGCCGCAGGGTCCAGGTCCGTTGCATCGCCCCCGCAGCCCGCAACCCAGCCCCCCCGGCTTGCGGATTAAGCAACGCTCACAGGACGGCCGGCGCCTCGCAGTGCGCAATTGCGGCGTGCTGAGTGAAAAAATCAGCCGCCCCGACACAGGAAGCTGTGCCAATGGCCCCCGGATGGGCGCGAAGACGCTATCCTTCGCCGCTCTTCAGCTCCACTGAACGGGTCCAAATGGCCGAGGATGATCTCCGTCGGGACCTTTGTTCGCTGTGGAACTGGGCCCTCACGAACACCAGATCGCTCTTCAGCGCTCGGCTTACCCCTGAATTTCCCACATCGGAAGTCGCCGAGCCTTCGAGCCCCTTTTAAGACAAGCCTCCCATGCGCATTGCAGTCGTTGGAACCGGATACGTTGGTCTTGTGGCGGGAACATGCTTCGCCGAAAGCGGCAATAGCGTCACCTGCGTCGACATTGATGAGAACAAGATCAAGCGACTGCGCGACGGAATTCTTCCGATCTACGAGCCCGGCTTGGAAGAGCTCCTGAAGCGCAATGTGAACGACGAGCGCTTGCAGTTCACAACCGACTACGCCGAAGCCATCCCCCAAGCGCAGGTGGTGTTCATTGCGGTCGGAACTCCTCCCGGTGAAGACGGCAGTGCCGATCTCAAATACGTCCTCGCGGCAGCCGGTGAAATTGCCAAGCACATGAAGGAGTACACCGTGGTGGTCGACAAGTCGACCGTACCGGTGGGCACCGCCGATAAGGTTTCGGCCGCAATCGCCGCCAACACCAAGTGCGAGTACGACGTGGTTTCCAACCCCGAGTTCTTGAAGGAGGGCGCCGCCATCGACGACTTCCTCAAGCCCGACCGGGTTGTTGTCGGCGCCAACAATCAGCGCGCTGCCGACATCATGGACGAGCTCTACGAGCCCTTTGTGCGCACCGGCAACCCGATCATCCACATGGACGTTCGTTCCGCCGAACTGACCAAGTATGCGGCCAACGCCATGCTCGCCACGCGCATCTCGTTCATGAATGAGATCGCCAACATTTGCAACCGCGTCGGCGCCAGCATCGACAACGTGCGCAAGGGCATCGGCTCCGACCGCCGCATCGGCTCGCGCTTCCTCTTCGCCGGATTGGGATACGGCGGTTCCTGCTTCCCCAAGGACGTGCAGGCGATTGTGCGCACTTCCTCGGAGCACGATTACGATTTCCGCATCCTGCGCGCCGTGGAAGCCGTCAACGAGAGCCAGAAGAAGCTCCTGTTCGAAATGGTCGCACAGCACTACGGCTCGG
>JAJDES010000072.1 GCA_029259675.1 Planctomycetota bacterium | reverse complement strand
TGAGGATCGGAAGTGATGGCTGCGGGGACGAACCGAAGCGCATCGCGAAACCGGGGCGAAACCCCGACGAGGCTAGCTTTCCCATTCCAGGGGCAAGCAATCGGAATTGGGTGACGTTCAAAACCCTGTCTGCACGGGTCTGGGAGCCTGCGATCATAGGCTTCCGCGAGGCGATGTTGCCAGCGCCCAAATACCTAAGTCTTTTCATGCTGGGCATTACCGTCGCGATTTGGGGCTGGGTCCGGTTCAACTGCGGAGGGTGGAGAGGAGAGGCTGTCCGCAGGTTTCGAGATGGGTGCCGCAGGGGAAGCTGGCGAGCGTCTTGCCCTCACTTCGTATGGCGCCCACCTTACCCCTGCCAGGATTCCCTATTTTGGCGCACAACACTTCGCTTACACAAAAATTAAGTCCCGCCGCCGGCCCTGTAAGTGACTTATATGAAGGAACTTACGCCCTACCGCCGGCCTTGGACTCCAAGCACCTAGCCTCGCTTGGTCGGCATGGACTGAACTCTCCAGGCAGAGGAGACACCGTCACCCCCCTCTTTTCTCGCTCCCCATGAAGAACGCGCAGGGCTTAATGGAGCCCCAGAGCAGTAGGTCCTGCCGCCCAGACCGGAGATTTACGGCATGTCGGCCGAGCGCATAATTTCTCATTCATCGGAATCGGGCACAGGCCACACTTCCGAACAAGCCCCCCAAAAAAATGCGCCTCGGACGGCTGCGCCGAACCTTCGTTCCCGAGCGGGCTGCGTCGCGGGCCAAGTGAATCAGCTTCGCGGAAGCGCAAGAGCGTGTGACGCCGAGCTGATGCGACGAAACGCAGGTCATCACTTCGTCTAGAACAAGTCCTCTCGCAACGCCGGCCCATGGGCACCATCAATTTTGTTCCATCCGCGGCGCTTCGATCCATGGCGCCCGCAACGTAGTGATGAACAGCGCTTGCTCGACCGAGGGCGGCAAACCAAGCTTGTTCACATCATGCGTCCCTTCCCCGCCAATTGGAGTAGCAGACTCTTGCTGTTCACGATGTTGTCTGCAGCCGCTGTGGCAGTCGGGTGCGAGCGGAAGAATCAAAATCGCGCAACAGATTCGACTCAGGGTAGTGATTCGCCCTTTGCATCCAATCCGTTGCAGGAAAGCTCCCAACGACCGGATGGGTTGCCGCTGGATCCAAAGGCCGCCGTTACCCAAGAAGTGCCGTTGCCCGAACTTGAAAGCGTCGAATTGCAGTTGGGCCGTTCGGAGTTTGAGGCCGCCGGTCATAGCTTGGAAGCGATTTTGAACGCGTACCCGGAACATGCCTATGCCTCGCTTCTAATGGGTGTCAGCCAACATGAGCAAAAGCGCTATGCACGCGCTTTGCCGTATTTTGAAGTCGCTGTGAGCAAGGGCAATGCTTACCCCAAATACACTGCAGCGATTTACTTCATGGCTTGGTGCAGCTTGCAACTGGGACAGCTGGAGCGAGCTCGCGAACTCTTTCAAACTCACTTGGAGTTTGAACCTGACGAGGGCGACAGTTTCTTCGGCCTCGGCCTGATAGCTATCGAACATGGCTTACACGATGAAGCTAAGACTCAGCTGGAGCGCGCTATTGCGCGATTTGAGGACAAAGCTGTCCGTTTGGGCACCGGGCAGGAAGCCGATCTCGCCAAGTGCCACGCACGCTTGAGCGACGTAGCCCTCGCACAGGGTGATCGCGAAAAAGCCGTCGCTGAACTGCAGCGCTGTGTGCAGCTTTATCCCGCGCATGTGACGGCCTACTACAAACTGTTTCGCCTGTACGAATCCCTTGAGCGCCCCGCGGAAGCCCAAGCGGCACTGCGAGAGTACAGCATGTGGAAACGCAAGGCCCGCGCCGCGCAAGGCGACCGATGAATTTTAGCTTCACACTCGCGCGGTCCTTGCTAGTCAGCGGTTTGCTCGCCGTCGCTGCCTGCGCTCCAAATAACTCCGATAGTCCGCGTAGCGATGTCGTTTCATCGAATTCGAATTCGGCCAACGGGGTCCAGGTTTCATTCCCGTTCCACGACGTTACAGCTGCCTCCGGCATCGACTTCCAATTGACGTCTGGATCGGCTACTCCGACGCAAATTCCCGAAGTCAAAGGCGGTGGCCTGGCGCTCTTGGATTGCAACAAAGACGGCTTGCTCGACTTGTTTGTGCCAAACGGAGCAAGCCTAGATTCGCCGAATGAAGGGCCCGGTTGCCGTTTGTTCCTAGGCCTTGGCGACCTGAAGTTCCGCGACGCAACCTCCGATGCAGGCCTGAACTTTCGGGCTTGGGGAATGGGGGCAACGGCAGCCGATGCCAACGGCGACGGTCACCTGGACCTTTTTGTAGCCGCCATCGGGCCCAACGCACTCTGGCTTGGAGATGGACAGGGACGCTTTACGGAAGGCACGCAAGCTGCGGGCTTGGCGCATCCCGCCTGGGCGATGACGGGAGCTTTCGGTGATCTGGACCTTGATGGAGACCTGGATTTGTACCTCGTCAATTACCTTCAGTTTGATTTCGACGCGCCGCCGGCCCCGACGTCATTTCTAGGCGTTCCCGTCTTTGCCGGTCCGGTTGGACTTGCGGCGGAAAGGGACGTTCTTTATCGCAATGGGGGCCGGGGAAGCTTCGCGGATGCAAGCTCCGGTTCCGGCTGCGACGCACCGCCGCCGGCG
>JAJDES010000071.1 GCA_029259675.1 Planctomycetota bacterium | reverse complement strand
TACTGTGCCTCCTGAATATCCTGCGCAGCCCACCCATTTGGGGCTGCCTGTTCTTTGAAGCAAGTCTCGTCGGGGTAGCAAGGCGACATTTGCGCATTGAACCACTCGACGCCCATACAGCTCCCCTGTGGGGATGGGTCGGTGTTTCACTAGTTAGCGATGTAGATGATCGGTGCATGCCGCATTCGATCGCGTCTAAAAGTCGGATGCTCCATTCACTGTTGCTAAATTGGCTCAACACTGGACGGCCAGGACGGGCGACGGCAGGGACGGGATCGCGGACGAAGGCGAAAATGCTGCGAATGGTCTCTTCTTTTGCGGACATGGCAACTCCCCTACATCATTATCGGGCACAAGTTGTGGTGCACAAGGTTTTCGGGACTCACACCCATTGACTTGATTCTCGGCAGCTAGCTGTTCACTTCATGCAGCAGCGCTTGAACTTTCGGCCGCTTCCGCATGGGCAGGGATCGTTTCGTCCAACCTTCGCGTGCCCACGGACGTCAGGCAATGCGATAGCGCCTCTTCTAGTGTCAGACCAATAATCAAACAGGTCGAACACTTTGTCGGCGAGCGTTTCTTTGAATAGCTCCCGGTGAACCGAATCGTCTTCAATAATGGATCCGTCAAACCTTTCCTCGCCCTTCAAATCGAACTCATCTGCAAGGACCCCGATGGGCAAAGTCGAAGCCCATCCGTACTCGTCCTCAAGCCAATCGAGATCCATGGCTGCTGCTTTGATATAGCCTCGGCACCAGTCGCGAATCTCATCGTCACTAGCGCTTTCAGGCATTGCCAACTCTTTGCCTTGGTGCATCAACGCGACCACTTCGTTGTAGCGGCGAATTAGCAGGCCATACAAAAGCTCCGCGTCTTCGACGGACTTGTGAACGCGCTCGCCAATCACCTGCGGGATCCACGCGCTGGGCAAATGGGTTTTTGGCGCGGTTGCAATTGCGGTGAAAAAACCATCAGCCTCAATGGCATTCACCCCAACCGGTTCAGCGGCGAGTAAGTTCTGCAGATGCAGAAGTTCGCTCGTACTCAAGGCGCTCATCAAATCGTTTGCGCGCATGCGGTCTGATCTTGTCCTAGTTTGGAAACGGGCCTTCAGGCTTACACTTGCGATGACTTACTCGCTAGAAAATCGTAGTGGCATATGTCTTGGCAGGCCCGAAACGGTCACAACTGGACACTCCGTCGCCCCAGTAGCCCTCACTTCGGTCCTGGTGCAGCGCTGGGAGTCATAAGCCCTATGTCACCCCAACCGTCTGACCGGCCCACACAGCCGCCGTTAACCATAGAGCATGTAGACGGGTCCGTGTTTACCAGATGAATTGGGCTGTGTAGCTGCCCTGACCGCGAGGAGTAGCCAGGCGGAAAGTGTTCGGTCTCCGTGCCGCCTGGCTGATCAAGGCAAGGCTCAAGCCGGAACAGAGAACCCGTCTTCCGGGTAGGCCGGTGAAGTGCAGTCGGTCTCGGTACGTCCCGTCTCCAGCCGACGCTACCGAAGATCGACAACCGACTGTCGCCATTCATCGACCGAAGCCGGCGCAAACCGTCGCGCGTCATCCCTCCAATGTTGGGGCGGGTACTCCTGAGCCCCAAGCCCGCCACCACCCCCTTCCCACGCCGACAACTGATCGAGCGGCCGCTCGGAGGCCATCAGGTCAAGCTGGACAGCTTGCCCGCTCTCCGTACGTAACACCCCCTTTAGCTCGAATGAACCGTCGACGTATCGCACTGACAACCGCTCCGCAATCGCTCGCGAATGCACGTAGCTATCTGGCCAAGCACAGCTTCCCACGGACACCAAAGCGCTGCACCCGCCAGATTCAATCGAGTACCAGTCACTACGACGCTGGAGCGAGTCAAAGCAAAGGGTGACTTTCTGAAACTGCTCGTCATCTATACCTTCTGTTGCCACATCGAGGTAGCGCCGCAGGGCGAGAACACTCTGCTCGCCACTCTCGATGCGATGCGCGGACAGGCCCTGAGCGAGCCGGTCAACCGTAGCCTGCGCACAGTAAAACGAGCTCTCGTACGCGAGCGGCCCGCCGTCGCTCATCTGGGCACGGCGAAAGGGAACTACCTGCCCCGACTTGTCCGACGGGCCGGCGGCCTCCTTGAACGAGCCACCTTCGCTACAGGCTGAGAGTAGAACAGCGACGGCTGCAAGCACGATATGGGGGCTAAGCATAACTAGTTGAGCAACAGGCCCAGCAGCGCGCCGAGCAGACTATCGAAGACCTCCTTGCCGATCTTCATTCCGAACCGAGTCGCACTCTCATGCTGCGCTTAGGACCAGTTTAGCGAAGCCTGATTGGGGCAGCCCCCAAGCCAGGACCAGCTTCGAACTTGGCGATGCTGGCCGGCGGCCAAGAGAAAAGCGCCAAGCAAGCAGAAACCGATCGCAAGGATAAGCACAACTAAAGGCCGATGGAGCACTCTATTCGCAAAGCCCTTGTCCGGTACATGTTGCTTGCCATCTCCTTGAAGTGTTGGATCTACCATCAAAGATTCCTGACCTTTCTTAGCGCTGAACAGCCGCCTTGGATGCAATTTCAGTCATTCGGCTTAGTACAGCCCAAGACGGTAAGCTGCCCGCCGCATTCATTCGCGTTGAGAATTCGGTCGCACCATTACCGGTTCCTGGCTCGCTGAACCCTTGGATTCCGACTCGCAGATGTTCGCAGATATGCCAGTTGCATCTAGTTTGCATTAGCTAACCGACTTCATTCAGCTGAATGTAGTGCGGTACGCGTCCATGCAAAACTCTGCCCTCACGGAACGAGAAGCACCGACACAGCGTCACTGACGTACTCGAACCCGGGAAACATAGCCGTAGCTACATAGGCGTGATACAAAGTTTGCCCCGCTAGCAAGGGATCAAGGCCGGGGGGCAAAGTTAGCGTTGCGGTTCCTTCGCCAGCGCCATCCAGCACGCCGAGGAATCCACTGTATATTCCCGCTAAAGGCTTGGTCAGCGTAAATTGGAAGTACGCGTCGTAGTTGAGAGGCAGGACGACGTCACCGCCGAAGTCGAGGCCCGGGGAAGTGCCTGTGGCGCTGCCGAAGATCCAGTAGGCCCAGTTGGCTTTGAGGTCGGGGAGGCCGAGGTAGAGTGAGAATTCTTGTTGACCCCCTGCACTCAACGAAATGCTTGAAGTGCTCGCTCGGAACGGAGTCGTGTCAATCCATCCAAATCTGACCGGATCAAAAACGGTCCCGGTGAAGTTGGTAGTGGAATCGTAGTATGCCATTCCAGTCATCGAGTGTAGATCAGTGGCAAAGGCAAAATTGGCGTTAGAGAAGTTAGCGTTGGAGACGTTCGCGCCGGCGAGGATGGTTTTGGAGAAATTGGCGCTGTAAAGGTTGGCGCCGGAAAGGTTGGTTTCGAACAGGACGGCGTCGATTAGGTTGGCGCGGGAAAGGTTTGCGTCGGTGAGGTTGGCCTGATGGAGAAAGGCCTTGCGGAAGTCAACGCCAATGAGCATGGCGTTGGAGAGGTCCGAGCCCACGAGGTTTGTGTTGGACAGGTTTGCTTTGGAGAGCTGGGCGAAAGAGAAGTTGGAGTCGGGGATTTGAAGGACGGCGAGGTTCTCACACCGATGGTCCTCAAACGGCCCAGCGCCGAGCGGTAAAGTCGGCGGGCAAAAACCCACGGAAGGACAAGAACCGCAGGTGCCGCTTTGCGCCCATGCGCTCGAGGAATCGCACATCGATAGGGCTGCGACGGCGAGAAGTGTGCGAAACGTTTCCATGGCGAATTTGGGTTGCGAGTGCTGGTTCCATTCGTAGACAGTGGCCAGAAAAAAACTCCCCGTCGTGTCCCCCGCTCAAGCCGAAAAACACCCTGCGAATTCGGCCCCTCTCCGTAACATACGCAACTTAGCATCCCGTCATTGATCCAGATAGGGGATTCAGATAGGGCCCTACGGCCGTCGCCAACCGAAGCTCACCCATTCGGACGCTTCGTGACGGCGCGGGACCGCGCGTGTTCGACCATTTGCGTCGCATCGCCCGTGTTGATTGGCACGTTCGGCACGGGCGAACACAAGGCCAGCGTACGGGCCGAAGCCAACAAAGGCGCGAAGCGGTACTTTGCTGACTGAAATGCGCCTATGCATCACAGCACCCAGATGGCGGCACCCGGATAGCGTGGGGATATTCAGTACAGCACCATCGAGGATTCAACTAGTCGAATCCTGGTTGTAGGTTTGTCGAGAACGGCATTGGTGTAGGATTGAGAGTATCTGCACTCCGATAGCCATTCCTTTCTGTCATGGCTGAAAGCTCATCGTGATCAAGAGAAATCAATCACTGCTGGCGGTCGCCGGTCTAGCCGTCGTCGTCATTGCCGTGCTCTTTGAGTCGCTTTTCCTTGATCGCATTGTGGTTGGGATTGACACGCGAGTATTTGCGCCATTTTCACACTTGGCACAGGACTCCGAATTCGAAGCAGAGGCTTCGATGAACTGCATCTCACTCGATCTCGCGGCTTGGCTGGTACCTGAACGGTTATCACAGATTGAAAGCTTCGCCGCGGGGCGCGCCCCACTTTGGAATGCGCGTGAAGGATTGGGACAGCCGCTGCTCGCCACCTTGGGCGATGCGCCGTTTTATCCAGGACGCTTACTCGATTTGGTGCTTACGCCCTTGCATGCAATTGCCGTATCTCTGGCGCTGCACGTTTTCCTTCTCGGCGCCGGAACATGGCTAGTCATGCGACGTGCGGGCTTGCACCCGGCCGCGGCCTGGTTGGGCGCGTTGGTGATGGCGCTCAGCGGTTACGCCTCAAGCCACTACCAAGCACCTTTGATCCTGCGGGCCATCGCTTGGCTGCCCTGGATTCACTTAGCACTAGCGCGCTTGATTGAACGCCCATCGCTTGCCCGCTGCGGAGTTCTTGGGTTGGCAATGGGAATGTCGTTCCTCGTCGGCTTTCCCCAAGTGTCCTGTTTCAGCGTATACGCGGGCCTACTCATAACCCTACCGCGCCAGCGCCGCGCCCTCGTGGCGGTTGCAGCCGCTGGTGCATTGGGCGCCGCGATCGCGTCCGTGCATATGATTCCTGCGGTCGAACTGATGACGGAATCCTGGCGCGCAGGCGGCTGGTCGCTGGAAGCGGCGCGCGACAAAAGCCTTGCCCCTCAATCTCTGATTGGATTCGCCCTGCCCCATTTCTTCGGTTCGCCGGTCCAGGACATTTCACTATCCACTCCAGCACTTCCGAATCCCTGGGAGTTTCCGAGCTACCTCGCTTGGCAAACACAGGAGGTACAGAACAACTTTGAGGAGAATGTGCTGTACGTCGGCCTCATTCCATTGGCGCTTGCGGCCATGGGCTTTTGGCGGCGCGGTCGAGCCCGATTGGCGGCTTTGGGCCTAGTGGCCGCGGTCGCAGTCGCCATGTCCTCACCCATTTTGGGGTACCTAGCCGGACATCTCCCTGGGATCAGCTACGGCAGTCCCAAACGCGTCCTGTTCCTTGCGGCTTACGCGCTGGCGTGGCTAGCCGCATTCGAAGTCGACCGTATCGCTCGAACGAAACACTCAGAAAGTCGCAAGAGCGGGCTTATATTGCTCTTTTTTGGCGTACTCAGTCTTTGCCTTGGGCTGAGCATTTTCCTTCCCTTCGAATCGTGGCTCTTCCCCAAAGTGAGCATCAGCTCTCAAGAGTGGTTTCGGTCAACAGTTGCCCGCGATCTTTTGATGGCAGTTGTAGCAGGCCTCAGCCTAATTCTTGCGGGTCTCGCCTTTAGATCTGGGCGCGTCCGCACAACAATTCTTGTGCTGCTCGCTACCACAACCGTTGAGTTGCTCACATTCGCGCGGCACACCAATCCGCCCCAGGATGCCGACTCCTTGTACCCGGAAACACCGGCAATCACTTGGCTGCTCGACAAGGGAGCCAGCAAGGACTCACGCTTTCTCAATTTCGGCGACCAAACAGTTCTAATTGCTAGCGTGGCCCAAGTCTTCGGATTGCGCTCATGCAACGCCATGGCGGGCTTGCTTCCCCGCCGACCAAGCGAATTGCTGCGTGCGATAGAGCCCGGTTGCTTAAAGCTCAACAATCCCGGCTACATCGGGCCATTGCTTTTGCCCGAATCCTTAGGATCTCCGATCCTTGATTTGCTCGGAATTCGGTTCGTGGTCGCCGGCGTATCGGGCTATGCAGCATTGGGTGAAGGCCTTCCACAAATTGGCTTGAGCCTGGCCTATGGCAATGAGTCGGAACGCCTTGCAATCTACGAACGCTCTAACGCGCTCCCTCCGGCCTTCCTTGTGCAAGAACTAGCCGTAGAGCGCGATGCAGAAAAGCGCTTGACCAGAATGTCGAAAGCCACTTTCGACCCCTCTCAGCTGGCCCTGTTGGGCGAGCCCATCCCCCATCCCCATTCCGGATTGGCAAGCGGAACTGTCCATTACGAGCGCA
Source organism: Planctomycetota bacterium (assembly GCA_029259675.1). Lineage (GTDB taxonomy): Bacteria > Planctomycetota > UBA1135 > UBA1135 > JAJDES01. Next base: position 570 of record JAJDES010000071.1, on the reverse strand, counting down.
TTGCACCGGAAGTTATTCAGCTCGAAGTACAGGCCGATGGCCCCGCCTTCCTAGTAGTCACTGAAAACTTCATGCCAGGTTGGCGGTGTGAAATCGACGGCAAGAGCGCAGACATGTTTCTCGCCAATCACGCCCTAATGGGCGTCCCCCTGCCGGCGAACGCTAAGAAGATACGGCTCATCTACGACCCTCATTCATTCAGAGCCGGATGGATCATCAGCTTGCTGGGCTTGGTTACCAGCCTAGGTTTGATTACTCAATCCAGCTTCAGCCGCTTCTCCAAATAGGCCACTTTCAGAAAGCAACCACAAGTAGGCAAACCAGGTGAAAGGCTCAAGTTGAGCGCTCCTGGCGAGCACCAAATATCCTCGGTGATTGGCTACGCTCAAACGTAGGCGATTACTCAGGACGGTGCAGACCGCATTCCATCGCTCTGGCAAATTGGTTGAAACCAATCGGAACCGATGATCATCGGGCCGCTAGGGAACGTCAATAACGACCATCCTGGTTTCGCCGGCGCGGACTGAGAGAGTCAACTCGTCGGCCCCAAGGTCCATACCTTGGAACCCC
>JAJDES010000008.1 GCA_029259675.1 Planctomycetota bacterium | reverse complement strand
TTTCGCGGACTGCGCGAATGCCTGCACTACGGGCTCCCGGTTGGAATCACCATGGGTTTGGAAATCTGGGCCTTTCAGATTTCCACTTTGATGGCCGGTCGCTTGGGAACCATCGGACTCGCCAGTCACAGCATTGTGATGAACATGGCTTCACTCTCGTTCATGGTTCCATTGGGCATATCGTTCGGCGCCTCCACCCGCGTCGGCAATCTCATTGGAGCCGGTGAACACAGACGCGCCCAACACGCCGCCTGGGTAGCCCTCGCCATGGGAGCGGGAGTGATGACTTTCTTTGCCCTGTGCTTTTTGATGTTCCGCGGCCAGTTGCCGCGCATCTATTCAATTAACGCCGAAGTGATTGCGCTTTGTGCGTCCATTTTGCCCGTCGTGGCCTGCTTCCAACTATTTGACGGTACCCAAGTCGTCGGCAGTGGGATTCTGCGCGGAATGGGTCGCACACGGCCCGCGATGTTCATCAATCTCGTCGGCTACTACGTTCTCGGATTGCCCCTGGCCTGGTGGTTGAGCTTCAAACTTGAGTGGGGCTTGATCGGAATTTGGTGGGGCCTCGCCCTGGGCTTGGCCAGCGTCGCCGTATTGCTCACCTACTGGGTGCGCAGGTACGGCCCCGCGAGCATGCAGCCCAAAGCGTAAGGCCCGCACCGCGATTAGGGCATGAACTCGACCGGGGGCAATTCGATGCGCACATCCTCGATCCGGTCGCCGTCAAGGAATCGCTGCACCAAGTTGCAGTAGTCCTCCGACTCCAATTCGCGTGAGTCATGCCCGGTGTTGGTCACTCGGATGTGCGCGGCATCGCGGAACCCTTTGCGAATATCTTCAACATTTGAAGGCGGAGTGCGCGCATCCAACTCGCCGCTGACGAAAAGTACCGGCACTCGGCAGCGCAACGCGCCGCGGAATTTGTCGCCCAAGTCATAAGCCGCGCAGGGCTCGCAGGTTTCGATGTAGTAGGGCGCGTAGATGGCGTCGCCGAGCAAATTGACCGGATCCTGACGCTCGCGCTCGATGCGTGCGAGCCGCTCGGCAGTAACGCCCGAAGCGCAATCCATGGCCAAACTCATGCCGGAACCGACACTGCCCCGTCGATTTCCCATCACAAAACCGATCACGTGACGCCATTCTCCCTGACTCATCATGTAGACCGCTTTGGGCAGGGTGGCCAGTGTGTTGCTGTGACCCAACGCCGTTGAAATGATCATCTGCAAGTCAAGCGGCCCCACCGTGACGCTGACTTCCTCGCGACCGTTGTTGGCCGAGACCACAACCGGCTCGCGCTCAAGCTGTTCCAGCAGTCCTTTTACGGTCCCCAGGAAGTCCGGCAATCGCTCCGCATAGGCCGGGCTGGCCTTGATCAATGCGTCCAAGCCCTCAAGTCTTTCCTGAATGCTGCTCGGCAACTTGTAGGTGTGATCGGGCCCTTCCACCTTCATGAGCACTGCGCGCTCCACATGCTTCGCATGTCTTCGCAAGTAGGCGAGTCCCAGGTGCGAGCCGTAGCTCGTGCCCCAGGGAATCACCTTCTCGATACCCAAAGCTCGGCGCACATCGTCCACATCATCGGCGCTCTCCTCCGAATTGTATGCGGACAAATCCACGCCCTCCGCGGTCCAATACTCAACGCAACGTTGTGCCGCCTCCGTAAATGCGTCCGCCAACTCCGCACGGGTAACCGTGCGATCCAAAGGCAATGCGTAGTCGAATTCCGGTCCACCCGAAAGATTGGGCAAGCTCAATCCGGTTCCGCGCTGATCGATGGCGATCAAATCGTGATTGTCCAACAGATTCAAACGCGGGTCCGTGACCGAGTAAACGCCATAGTCAATCCCCGCAGCACCCGGCCCTCCGGCCAGAAAGACAATCGGCGCGCCCGGCTTGGGATTGGTTGATTTGAACAGCGCAAACGCGATGTCGATCTTCTTGCCGTTCTTGACGCCGCGCTTTTGCGGCACGCGAATACGACCGAGCTGGCCTTCGATCATTGCCCCTTCAGCCGTTTCGGCCGTGTAGGGTTCGAATCGCAGCCCGAGCTCTTCCGCAGCTCCCTGCGCGGAGACGGTTGTCGCAAGAAACAAAAGGATCGGGCCAAGCAGGACACGTTTAATGCTGCGTACTTTCATGAACTTAGTTTCCATTGGGGTCGCGATGCGAGCAGCCAAGCGCCGCAGTAGGCGGTGATCGGCAGCCCGAGAACGGTGATCAAGATTTCGGGCCACGGCACGACCAAATCGAGCGGGATGCTTGCCAGCAAAATCAGCCCCCATGCGGGAAACATCCCGGCAGGGATTGCGAGTACGCAGCCCAAAATGGCCAGGTAGGCGACTCGCGCAGCCAGTTGCCCGCGCAGCAATTTCGGCGGCGCACCCACGGTTTTGAGCACTTTGGTGTCGGCGGCCGATTCAACCGAAGACAGTGCCGTCGCGACCCCGAGTACGATCAAACCCGTGATGTGGCAAATCAAGAGCACAAAGCGATAGAAGGATTGCGTCGGCTCCGCATGTAGAAAGCCCGCGTCCACCGTCGTGCCGGCATGACCGACCACAAGCTCGCTCGCTCGATCAAAATCCGCTTGTGTGACCGTTCGATCCAAGCGCAATGCCCATGGGATCAATTCGCTGCCAGGGGGCGGACCGCCTTCAAACGCGAGACCCGGGACGGCCTCCGTTCCCAAGACGAACGACGGGCAACGTCGCGAAAGCGGCGCGGGC
>JAJDES010000070.1 GCA_029259675.1 Planctomycetota bacterium | reverse complement strand
CCCTGCGTCGACTCCTGCATTTCTTGCAGCCCGATCGGGGCGATCTTTGGGCGGTTGTTGCTTTCTCAGTTGCAACGGGTGTGCTGCTACTCGCCACCCCCGTTGCCGTGCAGGCACTGGTCAACTTCGTGGCACTGGGCGGAACGCCGTCACAGGTCATTGTCGTTGCCCTGCTTCTATTTCTAGGCCTCGGTCTGGCCGGTGTTGTTACCGCCGTGCAAACGTGGGTCGTTGAAATCCTCCAGCGCCGAATCTTTGTGCGCACGGTAGCCGAGTTGTCCTCGCGCTTGCCGCGCGTACGTTTGGATGAGCCGGGTTCGAATTACGGACCCGAACTCGTTAACCGATTCTTCGACGTCATCACGATTCAGAAGGTGTCGGCCAACTTGCTGCTTGAAGGGCTCGGAATTGTCCTGAGCGTTTTCGTCGGGCTGACGGTTGTCGCGTTCTATCACCCGATTCTGTTGGCGTTCGACCTCCTTCTGGTGATTGCGATTTTGCTGCTCGTTCTCGGCCCGCTACAGCGCGGAATTCGTACGGCAACCAAAGAGAGCAGCGCGAAGTACGCAATGGAGGCGTGGTTCGAGGAGCTTGCCGGCAACACACTTTTGTTCAAAGCGGGCGGATCGCGCCGATGGGCCCTAGAGCGGTCAGATTACCTGGCTGCGCAATACGTGAATGCGCGTCAGGGGCACTTTCGCGTGGTTTTTGGGCAGGTGATCGGCGCCTTGTCGTTGCAGGTGTTGGCCAATACGGCGTTGCTCGGGATTGGCGGCATGCTCGTCATGCAGGGCAGTCTGACGCTTGGCCAACTTGTTGCAGCGGAGCTGATCGTGACGATTGTTGTTAGCTCGGTCGCGAAGCTCGGCAAGCACGTCGAGAGCTTTTACGACTTGATGGCGGCTGTAAACAAGGTCGGTGTGCTGCTTGACCTGCCTCTTGAACAAAGCGGCGAGGAGCGCTTCCGCCCGGAGCACGAAGAGCACGGTGCCACTCTGCTGTTGAAGGATGTCACCAGCTTGCGCCCCAATGGTGAACCGCTCTTCGACTCTGTTTCATTGGATGTTGCCGCCGGTGAAAGTGTGGGCGTGACCGGACCGAGCGGATCCGGCAAGAGCACGCTTGCTCAATTGCTTTGGCGTCTGCGCGAGCCGTCGCGCGGAGTCATCCAACTCGACGGACACGATGTGCGCTCGCTGCATGTCGAGTCGTTGCGTCACTTGATCACCGTCGCTTCGCAAACAAATGTCGTCGAGGCGACGCTTGAGGAGAATGTGCGCCTGCATCGCGTGTTTGTCGACGATGACGAACTGCACGGTGCTCTTAGTGCAGTCGGACTGACTGAAGTCATCGGTCGTCTGCCGAAAGAAAAGGCGACCCTCTTGCGCCGCGATGGGCACCCGCTCTCGCAGGGCGAAACGGTACAGCTCCTGCTCGCCCGCGCCATCGCCGGCAGGCCCCGACTTTTGGTGGTGGACGGGCTCCTAGACGGTCTTGGAGAGGAGCTCCGCACGCAGCTTTGCCGCACGCTCTTCGCGAAGAATGCGCCGTGGACATTGGTTGTCATCTCGCAGGAAGCAGACGTTTTGGCACATTGTGGTCAAGTCCTGGACTTGAGTGATTACGGATCCGGGAGCAGCGCAGCATGAGCACGACCACACCTGGAGTTGAGTTGCCCGCCCTGCGTCTTGTTGCGCCATCGCGCGCGGTTCGCAAGCTGGCCCTGATGGTCGGCATCTCTTTCCTATTGCTTCCCGTTGTATTGATGCTGGTGCCCTGGCAGCAAAACGTGCCCGGCGGGGGACGCATCGTTGCGTTGGATCCGTTGGATCGTGCGCAAGTGATCCCGGCCCCGGTCACCGGGCGGCTCGTCAAGCTTCACGTTCAAGAAGGCAGCTTCGTTCAGAAGGGAGACTTGCTGGCCGAGATGGCCGACCAGGACCCGCAGTACACGGTTCGACTCGAGCAGCAATATCAATTCGCGCTCGACAAGGTCGAGGCTGCGCGCGATCAAGTTGATCTCTATGAACAACAGCTTCGAAACCAAGAAGACGCGAAGCGGCTGGCGCTCGATAGTGCCCAATTCGCGCTCAACGTTGCGATAGAAAAGGTCAAGGGAGAGGAGCAGGCGCTCGAAGCTGCGGAGGCCGAACTTGAGCAGAAGCGTACCGACCGCGAGCGCAAATGGCGCTTGTACCAGGGTGGCGTCGTTTCCGAACTCGACCACCAAAAGGCAGAGGCTGCGTACTTGTCCGCGCGCGCGAAGGTAGAAGAGGTGAAAGCCAAGGTTGAGCAGGCGCGCAATGAGGAGAAGGCCAAGTTGACCGACTTGGGGCGGCTTGGTAACGATCTGCAGGCGAAGATCGAATCGACTCGCTCGTCACGTGAAGAAGCGCGCTCGAAAGCTGCGAGCGCTGACAAGGAGTTGACCGAGTCCTTAACTAAGATTGAGCGACAAAAGACCCAAACGGTACTCGCTCCGCGCGCCGGCTACGTGCTGCGGGTGTATGCGGCGGGTTCGGCGGATTTCGTTCCGCAGGGCGATCCGCTGATTGAGCTAATCCCCGACACGGCCGCACTGGCCTGCGAACTCTGGGTAAGTGGCAACGACGCGCCTCTGATCATTCCAGGCCGCAAGGTGCGCCTTCAATTCGAAGGTTGGCCCGCCGTTCAGGCCGCCGGCTGGCCGTCGGTTGCGGTGGGTACTTTTGGTGGCGTTGTGCAGGTTGTCGATCGCCAAGGCGCGAGCGATGGTCGTTTTCGGGTGCTCGTTGTGCCGGACGAGGACTCCGCCCCCTGGCCCAAGCGAAACTATCTGCGCCAGGGCGCGCGGGCGAATGGATGGGTGTTGCTTGAGAATGTGCGGTTAGGCTACGAGATATGGCGCCAACTAAATGCATTCCCACCATCGGTGCGCTCGGCGCCGGACGAGGCGGAAGAAGCGGGACAGAGGTCCAAGAAGTCTTCCAAGTCCGACAAAAAGCAATCCAAGTAGTGCGTGTGCCCATTCGAATCGCTGCAGCTGGGTGGCTTGTTTATGTTGCCGCAAGCTGTCAAGTGTCGTTGCCGGAGCGGCGCGTGCTTCCCGGTCCGGTGAGTCCGCAAGAATCGAATCGTTTCCGGTTGGAAGGGCCGCAGCACGAGAAGGAACCGTCGCCGCTCGATCTTGTCGGGATCCAACCCGGATCGCTTCAACCGAAGCAAGACATGAGTGAAGCCGACGATTCGGACCTCGCCGTTCATATCGAAGATGTGTTGCTCTCCGTCGAATACCACTTTCCTCTGATCCTTGCGGCACTTGAGGAAGTCGAACTCGCTGAAGGCAAACTCCTAGCGGCACAGGGCGGATTCGATCTTGTGCTCGGTTCCAAAGGTGCGGCGGAACTGGATGGCTTCTATGAAAATGAGCGCATCGACTTCACTGTGGAACAGCCGACAACTCTCTGGGGCACATCATTGATCGGTGGCTACCGCATCGGGCGCGGCGACTTTGCCGATTACGATGGCAAGGCGAAGACGCTAGGGAGTGGAGAGTTTCGGGCCGGACTTAGCGTGCCGCTCTTGCAGGGAGGTCGAATCGACGAACGCCGTGTCGAGGTGTGGCGCGCTCAACTACAGCGCGATCGAACCCTACCTCAGGTGCTGGAGAAGCGGCTGGATGCGACTCGCAAGGCGGCGAGTACCTATTGGAAGTGGGTCGCTGCCGGGCAAAAATTTCAAGTCGCAGAGCGTCTGCTCGCGCTGGCGGATAGTCGTCAAGAGTCCGTTGCCCTGGCGGTTAAAGAGGGTGAGCTCGGCGACATCGCGCTGGTTGAAAACCGCCGGCTGATCGTAGAGCGCCAGGCTATTCTTGTGGGTGCGGAGCGATTGCTAGAGCAGTCGTCGATCCTGTTGTCGCTTTATCTGCGCGATCCGGAAGGCATTCCGGTTGTGCCCGACGTCAGCCTTCTACCGCGAGAGTTCCCGGTTCCAAGGGATCCTGCACAAGTGCTGCGGAGTACCGATATCGAAACGGCACTGGCGCGCCGGCCGGAAGTTCGCGCGCTTGAGCTTGAGCGCGAAAGCAAGGAGCTGGATCTGGACCTCGCTCGTAACTCTCTCCTTCCGACTCTCGATCTGGGCCTATTTGCTTCGCAGGACGTCGGTTCAGAGGTTTCCGATCCCGACGACAAGGGCCCCTTTGAGTTCACGACTGTTTTGCAATTCAAACTTCCCGTTCAGCGTCGCAAAGCGAAGGGTGCAACGCGTGCCAGCCAGGCTGCGATTTCCAAACTCGATCGCAATCTGCAATTCGTGCGCGACCTGATCGTGACTGACGTTAAGGACGCGGCTTCCGCCCTGCGCCAATCGTTCGCGCGCATTAAGCAGGTTGAAGAAAACGTCGAACTCGCAGGTCAGCTCGAGGAAGCGGAGCGCTTGCTCCTGCGCGAAGGTCAAAGTGACCTATTGCGAGTCAAC
>JAJDES010000069.1 GCA_029259675.1 Planctomycetota bacterium | reverse complement strand
CGAAGAGAAACAGATGCCCCGATTGCGGGTCCTCTTCGATTACGTCGATCACAAGTGCTGCGAGCGTGTCGAACGACTTGCGCATGTCCGTCGCGCCGCGCGCGATAAACAAGCGAACTGCCGGCGGAAGGCTCAGCATTCGCGAATCACCGAAACGACACGCCGTAGCTCGTCCGAATCGATACCGCGTGGAATCGAAAGCAGAAAATTTTCGCCGACACGGAGCTCCATTCTCTCCGCTCCCGCAATTTTGGCTGCCACGACTTTGACCGGCGCAAACTTCGCCGCCTTCGAATCGCTTGTCGCCTTCGCTTCATCCATATCCTTCAACCGCCGCCGCCAATACTGCAACGTCGTGAAAGAAATCCCTTCTCGCGTCGCAAAGGCCTTCTGCGAAAGCCCTGATTCTTTCCAGTCCTCAAACACAACCCGCATCTCATTTACTGTTCGCATCATGACCTCCTTGAAGTGAAAGCCATCGTCCACGATCAGCTATCGCAATCAAGCCACGAAAACCATGGGCTCACCGGACGCGTACAATTGCGGAGCAAGGAAGGTCCTTGCGCACGGTGAGAACTTGTTCCCTGTGTGATGGATGTGCTTAACGAAGAAAGCCGACCATGTGGCCGGCTTTGAAGGTATGCATCGGGCATGTTGCCCGAAGTTTTGCGCGCTTAGGAAAAGGCGCAGGGTGAGCGTTAGAAGCGACGGATGACTCCGACGACGACACCGCGGATTTCTACCTGAGTGGCGTAGATGGGCTGCATGCTGGAATTGGCGGGTTGAAGCCGGATGCGATCGCCCTCGTTGTAGTAGCGTTTGAGCGTGGCTTCTTCCGATACTTGACTGGGGAGTACAGCTACCACGGTTTCGCCATTGTTGGCCGTATCCCTACGCTCGATTAGGACCATGTCTCCGTCGCAAATAGCGTCCTCGATCATGGAATCGCCACGTACTTTGAGAATGTAGGTCTCAGCATTGGGGTTGATGATTTCGCTGAGGTCCAGCGTCTCATCTTGCTCCAGTGCTTCGATCGGCGCACCGGCAGCGATCGTTCCCTTTATGGGGATGGTCGTATTGGAGCTCTGCTCGTCTTCAACCAGTTGTAGTCCGCGGCTGACTCCTCGAGCAGCGCGGGTCAAGATGCCCTTGCGCTCAAGCTCTGCCACGTGGCCGAAAATGGTGACTTTGTTTAGTCCGAAGTTTTGGGCGATCTCCTCCAGGGTCGGACTGATTCCGTTCTGCTTCCTGTATGCACAGAAAAAGTCGAGGATGTCTCGCTGTCTTCGGGTGAGGGGGGGTGCAACTACGCGGGTCATGGAATTTGCCTGTTAGTGGGACTTTCAGTTTCAAGCGGGAGCTGGAGCGCGGTCAGCCGGATCTGGAGAGGTGGCGCACGCAAGGCCACGTTTGGGGTGATCCTTTTGGTGCCAGCCATGTGACTCGCTCTATAGCTAGTCCAATGGTTTGACCTGGAGGTCGATCTGGTTCCAACTGCGTTCAGCCGTTCAAAACATGAAGGTCGCTGAGATGAGGAGGACGAAGAAGAGGTAGGAGAGAGCTTCCTGTCGTGCGTGGTGAATGAGCTTTGCCATGGGGTCCTGCTTGGGGGGTCCTACTTGGTCTACTTACTGGGTTTCAGTTGCCTGAATCCCGTCTCCTGATGCTCCGGTGCTGGCAAGGAGTCGAGCTTGACTGCAATTCCGACTGCGGTGCATATCCCAGAGGGGGAAGCTGTTGGGCCCCGACGAGCCGAGGGGGGGTGGCCCGCCGGGGACCCGAACAACAGGCGAATAGTAGTAGGCTGGCGTTAGGCGAACAAGAGGCAAACCTTGGCTTTGTTAGGTGTTTTTGTAATTGGGGCCACCGCCTGGGCTTATGGCCATGCTTGGGGCTGTCGGCTGGTTGGGGGCCGGGCCCTGTTAGCTCTATATGCGCGAGAGAAGCCATGGCGGATGCAACTTTCGACGAAAGCACACCCGCAGTGCGGATGAGGTGGATGTTCGTGACAGAAGAGCTGTTCTGGAAAGCCCCAAAGGCCCGCAGTGCCAGGATCTTTGTGCTGTCTGGCCCGATTGCGCCCTAGGTAGAATGAAGCTGCGTAACTAACCCCGTGGTGCCGGGCAGGCGTTGTTCCTGTCGGTGGCGTAGGCGGCAAGCTTGGCGCACAAGCAAGTGCGCGCTCGAGTCCCGGGCTCGGATGAACCCAGGGTTGAATTCCCATCAGAGAGTCTCGCCCATCGGGGAGTCTTGATACAGGAAGCGGAGAACGACATTCAGGCTCAGAGGAAGACATTTGCAGCGGGAGAGCTCCCGCGCCGATTGATGGCAGCCGATTTTCGGCGCGTCCCGCAGTACTCATTTGATGTGCTGATTGTCGGCAGTGGTGCGGCGGGTTGCACAGCCGCGTTTTCGGCTGCACAAGAGGGCGCCTCCGTAGCCGTGCTGAGCAAGGGGGTACTAACCGAGAGCAATACCCTGTACGCCCAGGGCGGAATGGCCGCGGTGCTCGCGGAGGGTGACTCCGTCGAGGAGCACGCCGCCGACACCTTGCGGCTCGGTTGCGGATTGTCGGAGGAGACCGTCGTGCGCGAAGTTGTCGGCGAAGGCAAGCGCGCGGTTGAGTTGCTCGCGAGTCTCGGCGCCGAGTTTGACCAGGATCAACACGGAGAATTGGACCTGACACGCGAAGGCGGACACGCACACCCGCGCATCATTCACGCCAAGGGCGACACCACCGGCATGGAAATACAGCGCGCCTTAACCGGCTCGCTGCTCAATCACCCCAACATCGCTTCCTTCCCGAACGGCTTTGTCGTCGATTTGCTGTTCGATGCGGAAGGCGTCTTCGGTGCCCTTGTTTGCAACGACAAGAATGAGCTTGTTGCCTTTTGCGCACCCCAAGTCGTTTTGGCCACGGGTGGAGCGGGGCAACTCTTTCGCGAAACAACCAACCCCGCCATCGCCACGGGCGATGGGGTTGCCTTGGCTTTTCGTGCAGGAGCCGCCGTTCAGGACGCCGAGTTCTTTCAATTTCATCCAACGTGTCTCTACATCGCCGGTGCGGCGCGCGTCCTGATCAGCGAAATCGTCCGCGGAGCCGGCGGCATCCTGCGCGATCGCGACGGGCACCGCTTCATGCGCGAGTTCCATGCGGACGCTGAATTGGCGCCCCGCGATGTCGTTAGCCGCGCCGTTTTCCGCCGCATGGTCAAAACGGGCGACACAAACGTTTACTTGGATCTATCCGAAGTGAGCGGCGATCCCCATCAGCTATTCCCGCGTATCAGTCGCATCTGTCGCTTCTTCGGATTCGATATCGCCAAGGATCCAATTCCGGTGCGACCCGGTGCACACTACATGATCGGCGGGGTGCAGGTTCGCCCCGACGGTAGCTCAACGGTTCCCGGGCTTTGGGCTGTGGGGGAATGTGCGAGCACCGGTTTGCACGGTGCGAACCGCATGGGATCCAACTCCCTATTGGAGGCGGTCGTGCTCGGCACACGCACCGGGCGCGCAGCCGCCTTGGCCGAAGGCAATGCCGCCTTGCACTCGCGCCTTTACTCATCCATTCAACAGAGCGAAAGTCAGGAGCGTGCCGGCTTCGACGTTAACATTCAGGATGTGACGTACTCGCTCAAATCTCTTATGTGGCGTCAAATGGGAGTAGAGCGCAATGCTGTTGATTTGGCCGATGCGCTGCAAAAAGTGGAGCTTTGGAGTCGAGCTGTTGGGGTCTTGGCGCCTCCGAATCCGCGCACATGGGAACTATTGAACATGTTGCTGATCGCTCGCTTGAGCATCCATTCCGCCACGGCCAGGGAGGAGTCGCGAGGTGTTCATTACCGGACGGACTTTCCCGAACAGGTTGAGGCATGGCGAGCCCACACCGTTTTGACCCCCGATGTGGGCGGCGGCGATGCCGCCAGCTTGCGTGGCATGTGGATGAGCGCCGTTCCCGTTGCACGAATCCCCAAGTCCGGCCAAGCGTTAGCTGCCTCGCAGCAAAGCCAAAGCTCAAGTACCGCCGCCGCGCAATGAGTCACGATCCCAAGCCGACGGGAGTGCCCGTCGAAAAAGTCATTACGTGTGGTGTGCTCTTTCCCGGCCAGGAGCCCGAATTTGAAGGGCCCTTAACCGAAGCGCGCGGCTTGGCCTTGGCCGCCGGGGCACAAGTGATCGGAACCCCGATCATTCAACGACGCGCCAAGCCGGAAGCGGCGACCATGATGGGGCGCGGCAAGGTGGATGAGGTTGCTGAAGCGGTTAAGAACCTCGCACCCGATGCCGTAGTCGTGGACAACGATTTGTCACCCGCGCAGGTGCGAAACCTTGAGAAAGCTTGGTGCGTGCGGGTTGTGGACCGTTCCGAGTTGATTCTCGATATCTTTGCGCGCCGCGCTCAAACCCGACAGGCCAAGTTGCAGGTCGAATTGGCGCAGATGGAATACCTGCGCCCGCGCTTGCGCCGTATGTGGACGCACCTCGAGCGCACGGAGGGCGCGATCGGAACCCGCGGTCCGGGTGAGACCCAGCTCGAGACGGACAAGCGTTTGCTGGACAAGCGCATTCACGATTTGCGGCGTCAATTGAACGAGATTGAAGGGCGCAAGCGGCGCCAAGTGCAAACGCGCGCGGAACAATTCACGATTGGCCTGGTCGGCTATACAAATGCTGGCAAGTCGACGCTCTTGAATCGCTTGACGGGCGCGGATGTCAAGGTGGCGGACATGTTGTTCGCTACGCTCGATACGCGCACAAGGAAGTGGAAACTCTCCGACGGGCGTTTGGTTCTGCTTTCAGACACGGTCGGCTTCCTGCGGCGCCTGCCTCACCACTTGGTGGCATCTTTCCATGCAACCTTGGAAGAAACCTTGAGCGTGGATTTGATGTTGCATGTCGTGGATGCATCCCATGCGGAAGCAGCGACCCAAATGGTGGCGGTTGAGCAAGTGCTGTCCGACCTTTCACGGCATCGCGAAGCGGATGTGCTGGTCTTCAACAAAATTGATCAAGTCGAAGATCCGTTGATGTTGCAATTGCTCCAGGGCGATCGAAAGTTGGAGTCCGTTTATCTATCCGCAGCCACCGGGGTCGGACTGGACCGTTTGGATGAGGTCATTCGCCGCCGGCTCGATGCTCGTTCATCCATTGTGGATGTCGTCATGCCCCTGGCGGAAGGCAAGGCGGCCTCGATCGTGCGCCGCGCGGGAACCATCATCGAGGAAGAGGTGCTCGACTCGCAGCAATTGAGATTGCGCGCGCGCTTGCTCGAACGAACCCTCGGCAGCATGCGACGCTTGATTGGCGAACGAGCGGAGTTCCATATTGTCGAGCAAGCTCTGGAACCGTTCTCGAGCGACGACTTGGTTCAGGGCTATTGATGTGAGCGCTTGAGCCAAGTTCTTGCTGCGCGCGCGTTCGATTGTGAACTTGCGCTAGTAAACGAAACGGCGTCCGAAGTTATGTCAACGGATGCGATGCGGAGCGGGTGTGCCGGGTGGATGGATTGAGCAGCGAGGCCCGACTGCGCCGCGCTTCCGCTCGCGTCCATGCAAGGCACAATGTGTGTTGAACACATGTGCCTTGCCGCTCGGCCCAACAGGAAGGGACTACAGTTGCTCCATTTCCGGATCGGCCGTCGAATAGATGTGAACGTCCCGTTGCGGGAAGGGGATTACGATTCCAGCATCTGTTAGGGACTTATTGATAGCGCTGTTCAGGCGATCAGTGACGTGGAAGCGTTTGTCGGGGTCATCGATATAGACACGAACTTCAAAGTCGAGTGAACTGTCGCCGTGGTTCATGAAGAACACCTGAAACGACGGCTCCTTGAGCACGCCTGCGTCACTTTGTGCGACGTCGCTAAGGATCGCATGGACCTTCTCCACGTCGCTGCCATAGGCGACTCCAATGTGGATGATGATGCGCAAAATTTTGCTGGCGAGCGTCCAATTGGTCACGTTTTGAGCAATTAGGGACCGGTTGGGGACGATGACCTCCTGACGGTCCTGATTGACGACAGTGGTCGCGCGAATATTGATTCGTTCGATTTTTCCAATGACGTCCCCGACAGTCACCATGTCGCCGACGCGTATGGGCCGTTCCAGGAGCAAGATGATTCCGCTGACAAAATTCGAAACGATTTCCTGCAGGCCGAAACCGAGGCCGATGCCCATCGCTGCCACTAACCAAGCCAGGTTGGAGAAATCAACTTGAAGGGCACCTAGGGCCGCCATGGATCCCAGGAAGAAGAGTCCGTAGCGCGAGATGGTGACGATGGCGTAGCGCAACCCTCGATCGAGGTTAAACCTGGGGAAAACCGTCAGCTCATAGATGCCGGGCAAGTGCCGTAGGAACCAAACGGTTGTCAGCAGTACGACAAGTGCATAAAGCACATCGCCCGCAGTCACCCATAATTGCGTGCCTTCGACCGGATCCACGCCGGCCGTATAAAGCTCCCACGTTTGCATCGCCCCGAGTGCTTGGTCGTTGAGCCCCCAATAAGTGGCGACAAGCCAAGCACCCAAGATGAAGATGACGGTGCGGACAACACCACGAATCTGACCAATGCGCGCCGCGTTGGAGACTTCTTTTTCAACTGGATCGTCGCTGGCCCGAGCTTTCCTTTTCCTTCTTTTCTTTGCCGGTTTGAGGGCCCGGTCAATCAATTGAACAAGGACTCGGTAGGCGATTGCGAGGGCGAGAATAGTGAGTACGGTCTTGACCAAGCCGATCGAGAGAGAGCGCGCGGCAAGGTCGCGCCCGGAGACGGAAAGGATCAGTGCTGCAGCAATCCCAAGCACAAGGAAGAAGGTCCAGGCTTTGCGCAGCTTGGCGGTTCTCGCGCTGGAAGCATCACCAACGACAAAGTCTGCAACGGTAGATCCGCCGGAGAACCATCGACAGGAGGCGACGCCGACCAGGGCTCCAAAGATCGTTACGAGAATTCTGGGAATGACCTCGATCTCGATGAATTCGGCACTGAGAACGCTCCAAGGAACAATCACGAGCAGGATTCCAGCGGACACGAATCGCAATAGGCGACGCATGGCATCCGAAGGTTCTGCGGGCATCCACGAGAGCTTCACGGCTAGGCCGTTGGAGCCAAAGAAAGTTCGGCCTACGGATCGCAGAAGAAAGAACAGAGCTAGGACGAACAAGAGCCGGACGCTGATAGCCGTGATTTCGCGGCTTAGCTCGAGGGCGGGGAAGAGTTCAGCGGCAGCGACGAAGCAGGCTGCAGGCAAGATGCTTTGCAGCGTACCCGCAGCACCGATTCGTGCCGACCGACCGGCTAAAGAACCTTTTGTATGGTTCTCTTCGCGCAAGAATCGCCGTGTGCGCCGGGTTAGTAGTGCCGCAATCAAGGGCAGCAGCAGCACCAAGACGAAAAGCAGTGCAATGGGCTTCGGCTGCGGCGAAAGGAATAGATTCTTTAATTCCCTGGAGCCGAGCTGATGAACCCAATCCACAACTTGCGTTATTTCATCCGGAACTTGTCGGAGGATCGAACTGGTTAAGGCCGGTTGATCTTGAATCCAAAAGACCTTGGCGTGGATGAATTTCTCGAGCTCGTCCAAAACTCGGCTGCGCTCGCGTTCGACGGCTCGAAGTTGCCGAAGGCCGTTGATTCCCTCGGTCAGGGCTGTGCGCTCAGCTTGCAGCGAAGCGCGCAATGAATCTCGCAAGCTGCGCGCGGTTTTCCTGCGCTCGACGCCGATGTCGGACGCCAAACTCTCAGCGCCGATGCTTTCCTCGCTCTCAAACTGCCAACGCTCATCCAGCTCATACAGCAGTTGATCAATTTCAAAGCGCCGATCCGTAAAGTTTTCAGCTTCGGATTCATAGTACGGCTTCACGGCGTACTCGACTGCGCGCCGCCTTTGCTCCATTTGGCTGAAGACGCGCCTAATCGCGCGGCCCACAGCCCCTGAGATGCCGGATTCTTCTACGTCGGCACGCAGGCGCTCAAACTCCTTGCGATCGTTCGCCAGCCGCTTTTCTTGTTCGGTGACTTCCGTGGAGACATCCACTTTGAACGGCTCTACATCGGCGCGACTGCTCTCCGACCGTGCGATATCAACTTCCCAATTCGCGATGAAGCGCTCGAACGGGTCCTCCGCCTTGGTGACTTCCGCTTCTTTCGCGACCAACTCGGCCTCACTGCGAGTCTTCTCCGCTTGAAGCGAAATTTGGAGGCTGTCCGCGGACAGTTGTCGTGCGCGCTCGTGGTATTCCATGCGCAGCCGAGCTGCGGTTAGAGACATCGCGCGATACTCCGCGAGCTGGCTATCGCCCTGACTCTCCTCGTCGAGGACAAGCCGCTCTTGTTCGGCGACGCTCGCGCTGAGACTTGCGTTCGCACTTTGGAGCGCGAGCAGTTCGCGCGTCGGACTTCCGGCAACGGCAATGCCGAGTTGACTCTCCAGATCGCTTTGTCGCTGCTGCGCCTCGGCCAATCTTTGCGCCACGGCTGCGTGTGTCTCCGCCGCTTTTACCAGGCGCCTGTTGGCCGCATCGATTTGGCTTTGCGCTTCCTGGACCTTGGCCCGAAGTAAGTTGCCCCGGGCTTCGAGTGCTTGGAAGCCGGATGTTGTCGCCGTTTCAGGAGCGGTCGGTTCGTCAGCCAGCTCCAGTTGTGCGATTTCGGCTTGCAACATCGCGAGCCGTTTTGGATTCTCGTCCAGCGCGGTCGCAAGTTCCTCGCGCCGCAGAATGAGCGCATCGAGCTCATCCAGGAGCGAAATGCGACGCTCGAGCGCCGTGCGCAAGCGGGCTTCGACGCTGTCCTTTTCCGCCGCTTCCGATGTGGCGTCTAGGGCGGCCTTGGCCTTGTCCCTGGCAGCTTGAACGTCGGCCTGAGTCAGGGAAGCCTGCCCAAACGGACTCCATTGATTTTCTCGCGCGAGGGCAGCGGGGGAGATTGCCAGGAAGGTGAGGACCGCAAGGGCGGCGATTTTCAGAAAGATCTTATTCTTGACGATCATTGTGCTTTCCCCACCACCACGTCGATTTCGATTTGCCGAAGAGTGATCCTAGGTCAAGCGCCAGCTCCGCTGCAAATTGCAAACTGAAGGCACGAGCCGAATTGCGCTGGGCATGAGGCAAATGTGTCCAATGTGCGCGATTCGAGCCTTGCGGCTGCCAAACGCTCGCTCGAACAGACCCTCCCTAGCATGAGAGTCATTATTGGGGCCCTGCGGATTGTTGAGCCGTCAACACTCGTTGGAGCGAAGTGTGCTCGTGCGGGCTATGCCCCAAGTCCGCAGGCCCATGCTGCAGAGCATTTCTGGGCGATGTCGAAATCGCTACTGTTGTCGAGCCGTTGCGCCATGTAGCTGAGAAGTCGCGTCGGTCGCTGAATACAAAAAAATGGCGGCGAGAACTCGGTGCCAAGTCAGTTTTGATCGAAGAGCTTGCTCTAGGGAAACTTCGTGTAGGACGATTGAGCCCTGCCCGCTTGCGGAGCGTAGGCACTAATTAGCGGAGTCATCATTGTCGCATTCCCTATGCGCTCAAGCATTGGTACGTTTTGGAGTGGAGGTCGTAGCCCACATCCAGCTCCTCCTGCTCCGCCAGAGTAGCTTGTGCCTAGAACAAAGCGGGCAGCCATAGTGGCATGACCAAAATCTTCTGTCCGGTTAGTGTCAGAGTCAGAGGGTGCTTGGCCAGCCCCTGTATTACCTCGCGGCGTAGGGCTTCATCCGGGAATAGCATCTCCCAAGGCAATTTGGGGGCATCTTGCCCTAGACTTTTAAGCTGATAGCGAAGCGAGGGCCATACGCTTTGGGATCCAAAGCTCCACTCACCGCAGCATAGGAGATCTTGATGGGATATCGAGTGACCACTCAGGCAGCAATCGGTTGTTTCGGACTGGCTCTATTCACAGGCACGGCTTCGGGTCTACTTGTTGGAGAAGGTGGGGGACCCACTTTCCCTGTGAGCAAAATGGCGCTAGGCAGCTCCCCAAGCGAGCTAGCCAGCGCCGATTTTAATCTCGACGGTCATGCAGACTTCGTCACAGCCAACACTTCAACAGGGGACGTTTCCATTCGCCTAGGAGTCGGCAATGGATTCTTCGGCGACGAATTGCGCTTCACAGCCGGCACTGAGCCGCGCTCCGTCGTCGTCGCAGACTTCAACGAAGATCTCGTCCCCGATTTGGCTGTCGCCAATCGCCTGTCGAATGATGTGAGCATACTTCTCGGTCAGGGCGACGGGAGCTTCCTCGCAGGCTCCACTTTGATCGCGGGCACCAACCCGGAGAACGTGCGCGCCTACGATTTCAACGGTGACCTGCACATGGACTTGGTTTCAGTTCATGGCAACAGCAACGACATCGCAGTCTTCCTAGGAGCCGGGGACGGCAGCTTTGGCACAGGTAGCTTCTTTGGCACCGGACAAAACCCGCGCGCCGTTGTTGCCGGACTATTCGATTCGAACGGCACACTCGACTTGGCCGTGGCAAACTCCACCTCCGATGACGTCTCCATACTCTTGGGTGACGGCTTGGGCGGCTTTGGTCTGCCCACAGACTTCCCCGTCAGCGGCAACATCAGCTTCTCGCAATTGCCGCAATCCATCGATGCGGGCGACCTAAATGGCGACGGTGAACTCGACCTGGCCGTAACGACTCGCGGAGCTCCCTTTCCCGGCGGCAGTCTTTACATTCTGCTCGGCGCGGGCGACGGCAGCTTTGGTACGGCGAGCGCACAGGGCTTTGCCGATCTTTCCGTTCAACTAGTTGACCTAACGGGAGATTCCATTCTTGATGCACTCGCCGCGCGCAGCTTTCCCGGTGAGCTGATGCTTATCCCGGGCAACGGGGATGGAACCTTCGCGGCCGGCACTACGCTCTTTGGTGGCGGTCAAACGCGCGGCGTGGTCGCAGCCGACTTCAATCTTGACGGCGTGCTCGATGTCGCCGGTTCCAATGAGGCTAGCGACGACTTGCTGCTTTACTTCGGGCGTGGAGCCTTGGAATTTGGCACACAGACGATCGCTTCATCGATCATCGCCCAGCGCCACATCGTGGGGCAGTTCAGCGCCTCCGGCCCGCTCGACTTGGTGGCCGTGGACGGTGGCTTGCTCAATCGCGTCATCGCCTATGAGGGCAATGGCGATGGCACCTTCACGCAATCGGATGTTCAAGCCCTGGGCGCGACTGCGCGCGATGTGGCCCTTGGGGATTTGAACCAGGACAACATTCCGGACTTGGCCGTTACGGTCTCCGGGCTTGGGATTCCCGGCAACGAAGGGCATCTGTCTGTGCTCATCGGGGCCGGCGACGGCAGTTTTGGCGCACCGTCAAACTTCCCCGCGGGCTTTTCTCCCCAAGCGGTCGCCATCGGAGCCTTCAATGATGACGCTGCGATGGATCTCGTTGCGGCCAACACGGACGGCAACCTGGCTGTGGTTATCAGTCGCGGAGGGGGCGACTTCAACGCACCCTTCCTGTTGAACTCGGGAGCAGGTGTAACGGACGTTGCCGGGGGGGATTTCAATGGCGACCTGGATACCGCTATCGTCGCGACGAATTCGGGACCGGGAAATGTCTCTGTTCACATCAACAACAGTCGCGGCAGCTTCTTCGAACCAGGATTCGAGTCCGTTGGATCGGGTCCCGCATCGGTAGCCGTGGTGGATCTGAATTTGGACGGAGACTTGGATTTGGCCGTTGCGAACCAAGGGGGCTCCGATCTGTCGGTGCTGCTGGGTAATGGTGACGGCAGTTTTGCCACAGCCCTTAGCATTCCCTCCGGAGAAGGACCTGGGGATGTGGTTGCGATCGATCTCAACCTGGACGGCAAGCTCGATTTGGCGGCCACCAACTTTGTTTCTTCCGACGTCTCCGTTCACTTGGGCTTGGGAGACGGCAGCTTCGAGTCCGCTCTGTTCTACTTCCCCGGCGAAAGTCCGCGTTCGATTGGCTCCGGTGATTTCAACGGCGACGGGACCGCAGAGCTTTCGGTTACGACTTTCGGCGAACTGGATTTGGTCGTGCTTGAAAACAACGTCTTTGCGCCCTTGAGCCTTTGCTCTTCGCGTTCGGTGGCCTCGCTCAGCGCAGTCTTGCCCTCGATCACGACGCTGGACCTGAATGCGGGCAGCTCCAACGCGGCTTCGATCTACTGGGTTCTGGGCAGTGTTACCGGGACGGACGTGGGGCTCGATTTCGGTGGCGGACTGGTCTTGCCGCTCAACTTCGATATCTACACGAACCTGACTTTGACCAAGCCCTTCTCCGGCTTGTTCAGCTCGTTCATCGGGATATTGGATCCGGACGGAGAGGCCCAAGCGACAATCAATACGCCGGGTGGTTTGGATCCGAGTTTGGCGGGCATTACTTTCCACCACGCTTACATGTCAGCGGCTGTCTTCGGCGAAGTGGATTTCGTTAGCAACGCGGTTGCACTGACGATGATTCCCTAAGGGCCGAGCAAATACAGTTGGATCTCATTCGGCGGGCGCTTTGCGCAAGCGGGCGGCCGCCGAATCCTTTTGCCTGCAGGTTTGTGAGCCGATGCACGAAGCTCAGCTCGCAACTTGGTTTGATCCAATGTCTTGGCTGGGGCTAGTTGCGAGAGGGCGCGCGTCAATGGAAATCCAATGGTTATCCAATTGGCTCCCTCTTCAGCCTCCAGCATGCTTGAAGTCCTTCTCTTTAGTCGGAGCTGTTTCCCGGACTCGGGCGGACTGCGCGCTTGGGGGCCGATTGGGAGGCATTGAATCGACTCTGTGGCTGCACGGGCATGTCCCGTTTGGATTCGATTCGTGCTCGTACAGACTGGGAAGCTCGGCGATATGGAGGCAAAGCGACTCTAAATGTCCCGTTGTTTGGCCTTGCAGTTTGAAGCGAGTATTGGGGATTGGTGGCAAAATGCTTGGTGTTGGGACTTGCGCTCGTCACGACAAGTCGGGGTCGGCGTAGGCTCAGCAAACCCTCTGGGCCGGCACAACCGAAGCCCCAAAATTCTTGGGATTGCCCGGTACCAGAATCCAACGCTTTTCCGGACTCTCTATCTATCCATGATCTCTTTTTTCACTAGGGCTTCGCTCGCCTCGGCCTCACTGATTGCTTTGTGTTCCACATTCTCGGCGCAGGCGAGTCAATCGTCGGCGATTTACGATATTCGCTTTGATGCCAATTGGTCCGCTGCGACGCATCCGTCGGCCTTCACGCCCCTGGCGCATTTCTCGCCTTTGATCGGGGCTGCCCACAATGCGGGTTATTCGCTTTGGGAGCCCGGGGAGATGGCCACTTCCGGAGTGGAGTCCATGGCGGAAACCGGGTCGACTTTCGGCATCATGTCGGAGGTGCAAGCTGCAGTGTTGGCCGGCACTGCGGGCCAAGTGGTATTTGGCAATGGGGCTCTAGGAGTGGATTCGGTTTCTGCGATAGCGATCGTTACCGATGAGTTTCCCTTGCTGTCGCTGACAACCATGATCGCTCCGAGTCCGGATTGGTTTGTCGGAGTCCACGGCGTGAACTTGCTCGAAAACGAAGTTTGGCAAGACAACTTGGTTGTCGATTTGTTGGCTTACGATTCGGGCACCGACAGCGGGCCGGACTTTACGGGGCCCAATCAAAACACCAATCCGCAAGAGCCGATTTCCCTGATTACGGGCGGCCCTTTCACCGGCGCGGATCCCTTGGGAACATTCACCTTTATGCGGCGCGTGAGCACTTTGGCCTACGGGTGCCAAGTCTTGCCCGGCAGTCTCCAATTGGTTGCGGGCTTGCCGAACCTTGGTGCACAACTTGACCTGGAGCTAGCGGATCCGAGCGCGACCATGGAGCTTCCCAGTCTCGCCTATTGGTCGATTGCTGCCGCTCCCGATGCCAACTTTCCGTGCGGCACCCCGCTGCCGGGATTCGGATTGGCCTCCATCGGCAGCGACGGTGAGTTTCTGATCGGAGTGCCGACTTTGACAAGATTCGCGGGAGTTTGGACTGGGGCGCCGGTTGGCCTAAACCTCTCCATTCCCTCGGACCCGACTCTTTCGGGCTTCCCGTTTTACATGCAGGGTTTCATGATCGACGGCACGGCGCGGGTTGGCCTAACCAGTGCGATGGAATTCTTGATCGGAACCTGAGCGCGGAGGGAACCGCTACTGGAACCAGAGCGATGTCAGTCTTGCGTCGCTTGCTGCAGCAGAACTCCCAAAGCAGGAATCCTGCCGGGAACGTTGAAATTGACTTACGTCTGAACACACAAGCGCGACGGCCGTTGGAGCCGTTGCGGTTGTTGCGTTTACTTTGAATCGCTCGGGCGCAGCAGCATCATGATTGCGTTGCGCGCCCTGGAGACATCGACGTATAAACCCCTCGAAACACCCAATTCGAGCACAATGTCGAAGCGTTGCTGAACGAGTTCGCGAAGGCCATCGACTGTGTACTCGCGCACATGCCCCTCTCCCAAGGGCTCATCCGTATGGGGGAAGGGGTAGGTCATGATCAAGGGTACCTCGAGCACGAAGTAACCGTTGGGTCGCAGCCAACGCCGGCAGGCATCCAAGAACAAGTCGTCGCGCTGGAAGTGCTCCATGGAGTGGATGGAGACGATGGCGTTGAAACTGTGCGTGGGGAAAAGGTCCGCATCGGATGCATCGCCACGGCAAAAGCTTGCGTTCGGATGGGCAGCTCGGTTCGAGGCGATTTGATCGCCATCGTAGTCAGCTCCGGTCACATTCGGGAAGTGCTGTGCCAGCAAGGCGCTTCCGTCGCCCCAACCGCAGGCGATATCCAGCACGCGCTCCGATTTTGCGGGGAGCAACTCCAGGGCCTGTTCGTAGCCGTGCAACGGAATGGCTTGCTTGCGACTGCGTTCGGGGTACAGGGCGTTGGTGTGTGAGCGTACTTGGGCATAGGTGTTTGGCCCGAGGATGAGCGGCTCCCGCAAGTAGGACAATTCAAACCTGCTGGGGTCCACATCCACGCTGGCCCAGGGCGTGTGCCTCAGTCGTCGCAGGCGACCTGGGCTGCTACGTATCGAGTTGCATGCAGCCGGTGCTTCCGCAGCAAAGTTGTCAGGCGCAAGGCTTCCGTTGCTTTCTGTAATCTGCTCAGCAGTATCCAAGAAGCTGCTCGAGAACACATCGCAGGCGAAGCGCAAATCAAAGTCGGTTGGCAGGACTACGTATTGGCTGGCCTCGGACTCCAATAAGTCGAAGCAGCGCTGTACGGTGGTGAAGTCGACCGCAAAGTGATGGGCCAGGGCTCGCGCGGCTTGGGAGTAGCCGAAGTGCTGCATGCATTGACGAAAGCGCAAGCCCACATTCACGTCGTCGCCGGCAAAGGATTGGATGCCTATTTTGCGCGCAAATTCGTGCACGCAGGAGTTGCGCCCGTCCTCGCCGGTGACGAGCACAATGTCGTCAAAGTTGGATTTGGCGCGCGCCGCCAGGCCGAGTTGCGGGTGTTCAATGAGATCCCGAAAGGAGTCGAAATCGCTCCAATGGGCCTGAATGAGTAGCGGGCGCTGAAGGGACAAGGTGGAATCAATCAGGTGGTTGGGCGGATCTGCAGCAAACTGCGCGAGTCGGCGTTTCGCGCTGTGGATTTCCGGCAATTCCGGGTCGCCTGTATGCCGCCGATTGAAGATCGCAGGCGCGCCGCCCAGCGTCAAGGTCCACTTGGCTCCCAAGCGCTTCTATGGCACGCTGCCCGAACGGAATAGGCGATTTCTGCTTGGCCGCGCTGCGAGCGAGCCCCCGGACGAGCGAGTTCTTGGATGGGGCCGAATGGATATATCGGACGCGATTAGAGTGAGTGAGATTTCAAATAGGAGCGATTGTCGGTGAGTACTGAGCCATTTCATTCGGCGCAACGGGAGGGCAGCGAGGGAGTCGCGACGGACTTGGAGCGTTTCCGCGGCCACTTGGCGGAGGCGTTGTCCGGGACTGCGCTGGATCCCGAGGAGCCGCTGCGGTTGGCCGAGGAGCGTTTGCGCTTCAGCTACACGCTGCTCGCTAAATTGCTTGCCGAGGGATCGAAAGATTTGAAGGCGGTGCTGGAGCGCTGCCTGGGCGGGGCCGTTGACTCGCTTTGCATCCTGCCGGTGCCGAGCTACATCGAAGAGCATTTGGACCGCTTTGAAGCGTGTTTTGAAGCGCTCGTGTTGGTGGACAACGGCAAAGCGGCGGCCGACACAGCGAGCCGACGCTTTTTGAAATTGGAGCAGTTGCATCGATCGGGAATGGAATTCGAT
>JAJDES010000068.1 GCA_029259675.1 Planctomycetota bacterium | reverse complement strand
GGTACTTGGTCACCGTGCGCCGCGCGATGCGGATGCCGGCACTCTTGAAGAGCTCTTCAGCGAGCTGATCGTCCGAAAGGGGCTGGGTGTGATCTTCCTGTTCAACCAATTCCACCAGGCGTTGCTTGATGGCGGTTTGGGA
This sequence comes from Planctomycetota bacterium, assembly GCA_029259675.1. Classification (GTDB taxonomy): domain Bacteria; phylum Planctomycetota; class UBA1135; order UBA1135; genus JAJDES01. The sequence continues at coordinate 9,325 of JAJDES010000068.1, read as the reverse complement.
AGTGACTCCACCGGAATCCACCGCGGTGCCGCCGGTAAAAAAGAATTTTAGCGGCCGAATCCCCTGGGGTGTTTGAGCGTGTTTGCCGGCCACGGCGCGGCTGACGGTTGAAATGTGCACTCCACATTCGTCGGCCACTTCCTGCATTCGCAGGGGAGCCAGGGCTTTGACACCCTTGTCCAGAAACTCCCGTTGCCGGGTGAAAATCGCCTCTGCGATCATGCGCATCGTGGATTGTCTTTGGCGCACCGCATCGATGAACCAACGGGCGGATTCGAGCCGTTTCTTGACCCAAGCTTGAACCGAATCGCCGCGCTTGGTGCCCTCGAGCAACTTGCGGTAGGAGCGACTCACAATCAAATCCGGCTGTCGTTGGCGCGCGAGGCGCACCTCGTATTCGCCATCGACCAACTCCACGACCACGTCCGGAGTGATCACGGTAATGGGATCGCTGCCAAAGCCCTGACTGGGGCTGGGGTCCAGGGTACGAATGGTTTCGAGCGCTTCCTTGACCTCTTCGATACTGCGTCCGGTTGAGCGTGCAATGCGCGGCAAGCGGTTCGTGATGATGTTTTCGAGGTGATCCTCAACCAGTGTTCGCTCGAGTGACTCCCCGAAATCCAATTCGTCGAGTTGCAACAGCAAGCACTCCTGCAAGTCATGGGCGCCAAGGGCCGGGTGCGAGACGTGTCGCAGCATTGCCAAGACTTCCAGGATTTCCTCGGGGGTGACGTCGACCAACCCGCACAGGGCTGCAATTTCATCCAATCCGTCGGATAAGTAACCGCGTGCATCCAGCGAGTAGACGATGTATTCCGCCAGGCTGGCCTGACGTTCGCTGAGCTCGAAAATGGCCAGTTGCTCAAATAGGTCGTCGGCCAGACTGCGAAAGCGGTCGGGCGTATTTTGCATGGCCTCCAACTTGCGATCGCCGTCTTCGCCGGAGGCGCGGGTACGCGTACGGCTGCCGTCGCTAAATTCGCGCTCGTAACGCTCAAGTGCGTCGTAAACGGAATCCATGCCCGCGGCCTCTTCGGTGGCTTCGTTTTCGTTGCTGGATTCGGCGGTGGTCGTCTCTCCGCTCGTTTCCGCAGCTGCGCCCTCGCCCGTGAGCTCTTCTCCTTCCCGGTCGGAGCGATTGCCGTCGTCCACCTCAAGGAACGGGTTTTCGCCAAGCTCCTGTTCAATGCGTTCCTGCAAGTCCAATGAGGACAGTTGCAGGATTTGCATCGCTTGAATCATCTGCGGCGATTGCACCATCCGCTGATCCATGCGGATGTTTTGGTGTAGGCCGAGTCTCAAGGCATCATCTCCGCAGCCAATAGCCTGGAAGCACTCTGCTTCACGACACTGCTCAAGGAATCACCGCGCAAGGAACCGACTTGCCTGGAATGACTGCGAGCGGCTCGATTTGTCATTCCGCAATCATAAGCTGCGGGCGACCGCTGCGGCACGGGGCTCCAAGCTCCGTTTGCGGTCGAGCCGCCTGCTGCATGGAGGCGGACGCAACCGTTTGTCTGGCGAAGCGATGCGCCCATTAGTTTGGCTCCGCTTGCAAGGTGAGGGTGAGCGATTCGAAGCCCTGATTGCCAACAATGGTCAAGCTGTGCTTGTTGCCCCCGGAGTCCGCGCCGGCCAGCGAACTCCCTTTTTGAACCCGCCCGCCTTGGAACTGGCGTTCTTGGCTAACCAAGCGACCGTGGCCTGTATCGGGATCTTCGAGCGTGGAAGCGGGCTTGCTCTGTGCAAACCAATAGTGGGCGTCCAGTTGCATTTCCGATTGCAGTCCCTGAATCAAAAAGCCGTCCATGCGGCGTTCCATGACGGGTGAGCTCATCCAGAACTCCGGCGCAATTTCGGTATCGAAATCCACGAGAGCTGTCGATTCGGTGCCCACCATGACCCGGAATGGATGTCCGTTGGCAATCGGCAGGCTGATCGTGACAGCCCCCGCTTGAACAAGGGTTCGACTCGTTTCCACTTGAGCGCGCTCGGTCGCTTCGACGAAGCTCGCCATTTCCGCCCACAATTGCGATTCATCGCTGGGGGCCAAAAAAAGGCCTGGCACCAACTCCACCGGCGGACGATTCGAGCGCATTGAAGAGCCGGCACGCGTGAGTTGCGTGTCAACTTGGCTCCAAATAGCACCCGCTCCAAGGCCGGCCATGCGGCTAACATCGGATTGAGGGTTGCGATTGAATTGAATGCCTCCACCCGGCCTCGGAATCTCCGGCAACTCGAATTCGCGTTCAAAAAAGCTCAAATCGGCCAAGCGCCAACGACCGGAATCAATCGGACCGGCTTCGGCCCAAATCCAAAGGGTCCAATTGGGATTGGAGAGCGGCAAGTTCTTCAACTCAACGCTAGTCCAGTTTCCGCTCTTCAAGCGGCTTGAAAACTGAACTTGGACGCTGCGCACTTTGGGTGCTTGGATGCTGCCGTAGTCCGCCGCTTGCGGATCCAGCTTTTCGAGGGCAATCAACTCGGACAAATCCAGCAGCCCCTCAATAAAGACGGCTTCTCCGTTCCCTAGTCGAAAACTGGTCAAGTGGGCGGTTTGTCCCACGCGCAGGGATCCGAAAATCGGATCGGAAACTCCGCCGCCTGTGGCCACATCGACTTCATAGGAACTGAGAAAGCTTTGTTCACGACGCGAGCCCAAGACGACTTCTTCTCCGGGCGCGAAAAACCCGGCGATGAACGACGCGTCGCCTGCCGCGCTGTCGGTGCCGCTATGGAAGTCATCACCTGCATTTGGAAGCAGGTAGGGCGGCGGTTCGGGACTAGCGCTCGGCACCAAAGCTGCGCGCAATTGAATGCGGCGCGAACGTCCCATGCGATCCAACTCTTGACTCAATCCGGAGGCCAGGCCTAGAGCTTTGGAATCGCCTCGTACGAGCACGGGGGGAGCATTGCGCGTGACGAACAACTCCACCGAATTGCGCAAAGCATCCAACTCCAGCAAGCGCAGGAGATTGGCGACCGGTAGGAAATGTCCCTGCTTGCGGCCGTCGACCTGAGTGCCGCTCGAGGTCAATTGAATGTGGTAGCCGTCCAAAATGGCCGGCAATTGCAAGCCCCCCGTGGCCGGCCTGCAAAGAGCGGGCACGGGCAGGCTGATCCACTCGTTGGGCGAAAATGTTGATCGAGCTTGAATCGGGCCTGCGGTCCCTAGGAATCCGAGCAATAGGGCGAGTTTGCCTGCATTGGGTTGACTGAAATTCATGTTTGGGGCGCTGTGCTTCGATTGTCCACGTGCAGAGTAGTCGCGTTGATGGCCCTGGACTACGGGGCCTTTCCGCAAGCCCCAGGGCCGTGTTCGAGACGGACCATTTGGGGATCGGGGCCATGGCTATTGTCGTCAGAGGGGCCGAATTTCGTGCTGCAAAGTTGGGCTTCGGGCCGTAAGGGCTGTCCATGGCCCGCGGAGCCCCACTTCAGTAGGGTTTTGGCGCAACTTTTTCGCATTCTGTCGGTTCCCATACGATGGGGGCGTGGGGCTCTGCCATTGCTCGTGGGGGTGAAACCAAGCCTCCGCGACGACACTGAGTTTGCGACCCGCACTTGCTCGCCGGACCAAATTGAACAGAAACGGAGCCCCATGTCAGAGCGCGAAGAGAAGGCCGATGTCGAGGAAGTCTCGCTGGGCAGCGCCGCCGAAAACAGCGCCGCGCGTCCGGTCGTGCGACGCAAGGCGGACCCGATTGCTCTGCGTTTGCGAGCGGGCTTGTTGGTGGAGCTCGGACTCGCGGACGGCGCAGTGGCGCGCAAGTGGCAAAAGGCCGTCAAGGAATCCACCTTTGATTCCGGTGCCTGCGCACAGGAAGTGCTCGCCAGTGCGAGCGTTGAGGCCAGTGATCCCCGGCTGCTTGAGCGCGCCACCAGGCTGCAGCGCGATTTGATCATGACCCCCTTGATGCGCGGCAGCCAAGGCGCGGCGCGGCGCGTGCGCGGTGCTGCTCGCAAGGGGCTGGCCGCAGTCGTAGCCCAATTGATTGTGGTTGGAATCTATACGGCGATCATTGTGGCCATCCTATTTGTGCTGCGTTTGCGCGGTCACAGTCTGGATGGGTTCATAGACGGAATCCTTCCGAAATGATCGACCGCGGCATTTTGGAATGTCCGGCATGGGTCCGTATCGGGGGCTCGATCCCGCTTGTCCCGCGGCCGCGAAACCTGCCCTGGGGCAGGCCGAATTCGTATAAATCGAGCGCTGGACTCTTCAGCACTGAACAGGGCCCGGAATGACTCCGAGCGGGCCCACGTGTTTCCCTTGCCGATCACCGTGGGCAGCTTGCCCCGGGCCGTTCGCCCCGCTCGCATGTCCCAAGGGTGTGTTCTATTAATAAAGGCGCAGTGAACCTGGAAGCTTGGGTCCGCGGGCGCCACGATTACGAGCTGGCCGTATTGTCGGATTGGGATTTCCCCGATCGGCGCGCGGACCAAATTCACTAGCCTTCCGTAGCCATGTCAGAAGTTCGGTCCAATAGCCCCAGCGAGGGCACCGCGGATCTGTTTTCACTCACGCAGATCCGTCACCTAATGCGGGTCGAGTTCGGCCGTGCGCAACGCTATGGCTACCCCGTAACTTGCTTGATGATTGAGGTGGATCGCCTGGGGTACCTGCGCGACCTCTACGGTTACGAGATGAAGGAAAACGTATTGGAGGATGTGATTGAGCTGTTGCAGGCCCAGACGCGTTCTTGCGATTTCCTGGGTCGTCAAATGGATGACCGCCTCATGGCGGTTTTGCCTCATACCCCTGCCGATGGCGGGACGATTGCCGCCGAGCGACTCTTGACCGCCGCACGCTCGCTTAGCTTCGAGGGCGACGGTCGCGATTTGCACATCACTTTGAGCGTGGGGCAGGCCCACTACGAGAACGACAACACGCTGTTTTTTGACGAGTTGGTGGATGCGGCGGAGGCGGCCCTGAATCAAGCGTCCGGCGCGGGTGGAGATCGCTTAGTGGCACGTCATATTGGCTTGGTCGATGGTTGATTCCGACTCCACTTCCAACAGCCTGAGCGTGCTCCTGGCTGAAGATGAAATCACGATCGCCGTAACCCTGCGCGATGCTTTGGAGGCGGAGGGTTTTCGCGTGTGGCACGCGGCGGATACGGACACTGCGAGTGAATGGCTCAATACTCGCAACCCCGATGTGTTCTTGACGGACATTCGCATGCCCGGCGCCGGGGGAATGGCGTTGCTCGAACAGGCGATTCAATTGGATCCCGAACGCCCCGTGATCGTCATGACGGGCTACGCAACGGTTGACCAAGCCGTCGAGGCGATGCGTTTGGGGGCTACGAATTACATCCAAAAGCCCTTCCGCAACGAAGCGGTGGTGGGCATGGTTCGCGGGGCCGGTCGGGTGCGTGCATTGGAAGCGGAGAACTCGCGTTTGCGCGAGCGATTGCGTGGTTTGGACGGATTCGATCAATTGGTCGGATCCTCGGGAAGCATGGCCGAAGTCTTCGCGCGCATTCGTACGGTCGCACCCACCGAGGCGACGGTTTTGATCGAGGGCGAGAGCGGAACGGGCAAGGAGCGCGTTGCGCGAGCCCTGCACGATTGCAGTCTGAGGGCGAAGAAGCCCTTCGTGCCGATTAGTTGCGCGGCCCTACCCGAAAACCTGCTCGAGGCGGAATTGTTCGGTCACGAACGCGGAGCCTTCACCGGCGCGCACCGCACAAAAAAGGGTCGTTTTGAGTTGGCGGAAGGCGGCACACTCTTCCTCGACGACATTGACGACATGCCCTTGGCGGTGCAGGTCAAGTTGCTGCGCGTGCTTCAGGAACGGAACTTTGAGCGCGTCGGTGGGGAAGTGACGCTCGAAGCCAATATCCGGGTGGTGGCCGCCACGAAGATCTCCCTGCGCGAGTTGGTGCGCCAGGGCAAATTTCGAGAAGACTTGTTCTATCGCATTCACGTGGTGCCGATTGCCCTGCCGCCGTTGCGAGATCGCGAAGGTGATGTGCCGCTCTTGCTGGGGCACTTGCTCGAAAGGCACGGGCGCGGGCGCAGCTACCGAACCAGTCCCGCGACCTTGGCCGCGCTCGAGCGTTACCCGTGGCCGGGAAATGTGCGCGAGTTGGAAAATGCCGTGCAGAGGGCCATTGCATTGGCCGGAGCGGAAGACGAATTGCGGCGCGAGCACCTGCTGCCCGTGGATTCGCGCTGGCGCGGAGCGACGGAGGTTCAGGAGGACATTCGGCCCCTGCGCGAAGTGCTGGGCGAGGCGGAGCGGGCGCACCTGGAACGGGCGCTGGAGTCCACCGGCGGACATCGCACCCAAACGGCGGAGCTGTTGGGCATCTCGCGCAAAGTTTTGTGGGAGAAGCTGCGCGATTTCAAAATTGAGGCTGGTGGCGCGGATGGCGGCGCCGAGGATTCCGGGACGGGCCGGGGCAAATAGTCGTGGCCGCATCCGGTGAGCTGTTGCCGGCGGGCAGCCTGATAATCGCTGACCTGCACCTGGACCCCGCGCAGGCAGGGCCCGTGGATCGTTTTGTGGAATGGCTCTCGGGACTCGCCGGCGTGCCGAGATTGGTGATTTTGGGCGACCTATTTGAGTACTGGATCGGCCCGGCGCAAATCGAGGAAAACGGCGCCGTCATCAGCGCACTGCGCTCCCTGGCGGAGGGCGGCACTCGCGTCGACCTGATTCCCGGCAATCGAGATTTCCTCCTGGATCGCACTTTCGAACGAGCCAGCGGGGTTCGCTTGGCGCCCGGTGGCCTTTTGGCCGCATTGCCCGACTCCAAAGAGACGGTCCTTTTCCTGCACGGAGACGAGCTGTGCACCTTGGACCTCGCATACCAGCGCATGCGCTGGGCTCTTCGATCCCGACCGGTCGGCTTTCTGGCGGCCAATCTGCCCAAAGGGATTGGCCGCGCCATCGCCGCCAAGCTCCGGCGCCATTCGAAGCAGGCCGTGGCCGCCAAGCCGCGCGAAACGACTCTTATGCAGCTCGATGAGGCCCAAAAGCAGTTGGGGGCCGCCGGCGGGCAGCTTTTGGTATGCGGCCATGCCCACAGCTTCCGCGACGAAAAGCTGCCTGGGGGTGGGCGTTGGCTCGTGCTCGATGCCTTCGGTGGTCGGAGGGACACCCTGGAGGTGGGGCCGGGGGGAGAAATACGGGCTTTGGGCTCCGGGAGAGCTTGATCGCGGGCCGTAAGTCCCTATTCTGTGCGGTCCTTCTGAAGCCGAAAGAACCTGATTAATCGCATGATCATTGCCATCGACGGCCCCGCAGGCGCGGGAAAAAGCACGGTGGCCAAGGGTGTTGCGAAGCGTTTGGGATTCGGCTTCTTGGATACCGGCGCCATGTACCGAGCCGTGACCCTGGGTGTGATCCAACGCGGACACATGCCCCTGGACGCAGAGGCCTGTTGCGCGGTGGCACGGGAATCAGAATTGGCTTTCGACTCCTCCGACAGGATCACGATCAACGGCCTCGCTTGCGAACCTGACATTCGCGGGGAAACGGTGACGCGCAATGTCTCAGCGGTTTCGGCCCATCCTGGTGTGCGGGACATAGTTGTCGCGCGCCAAAGGGTTTTGGCCCGGGAGCGTGGTGATGTGGTGGTGGAAGGTCGCGATACGACCACGGTTGTCTTCCCCGAAGCCGACCTCAAGTTCTTTCTAATAGCAAGCCCGCGCGAGCGGGCCCGACGCCGAGCGGCCCAATTGGACCAAATCGAAAGCGTTGACGACATCCAGCGCGACATCGAACGTCGCGATCAACTGGATACGACACGCGCCTGCGCACCCTTGCGACAGGCCGAAGACGCCACCGTCATCGATACGGACGGTTTGGGGGTTGAGGAGGTCGTGAACGAAATCGTTCGCCAAGTTGAAGGGCGTGTCCCACGTGGCTGAAAACGAGAGCCATTCCAAGCCGCGCTCCGACAAAGCGGAGTCTGCGGAAATTCTGACCCACGTCACCCCGACGTATTGGCTCTGTCGCGAGTCTTCAAGACTTGCCTACACGCTGTTCTTCCGACCCAAGATTTCCGGTCGCGAACATTTGCCGGCCGAGGGGCCGGTCGTGCTCGTCAGCAACCATCAATCCTTCCTCGACATTCCGCTGATTTCCTTTGCAGCTACCCGGCATGTGAGTTTTGTGGCGCGTCAAAGCTTGGCGAAGTCCGCGCTGCTGCGCCGCATCATGAAAGGTTGCGGCGCCGTGTTGGTTCAACCGGAGAGCGCCGATCGCGGAGCCCTGCGGGACATGAACGCGCACCTTGCCGCTGGAGATTGCCTGGGCCTGTTCCCCGAGGGAACCCGCAGCCAGGACGGCTCCGTGGGTGAATTTCGGGCCGGCGCCCTGATGGTGGCCAAACGCAATCGCGCACCACTGGTCCCGATCGCCATTCGCGGTGGCCTTCAAGCCTGGCCGCGCAAGTCGTCCTTTCCCAAGCCGGCTCGACTCTGGCTGCGCTTCGGCGCGCCGATCGATTCCTCCGTTCCGGACGCGCTCGAAAAAGCGCGCGACGCAGTCGTCGAGATGGTTGGCGACGGTCGCTTTCCAAGCTCCTGATGCTTGCGCCCTGAAAGCGCCAAGTGAAGGCGAACGAATAGCCACGGATTCCTACTGGGCACAGCGCAAACAACCGAACACAAGTACCTGCGGGACAACCCCGGGTGCCTGCTTACCTGACTGAATTTGAATACGAAATCCCCGTCCTGATCTACCTGCCCTTTTTCCTCATTCCGTACGAACCCACTATCTCCAATGGCTCTGGCATCCAGACGCGTTAAACAATACGAACTCGACCCCGCCGAACTCGATCGCAAGATCGAAGAGGCCCTGGGCGGCATCAGCGAGGTGGACCTCACCACCAAGCTGCAAAGCTCCGTCAAGGACATCCGACCCGGCACCATCGTCAACGCCCGGGTTGATTCGGTCGACGAGCACACATCACTGGTCGTGATGGACATCGGCGGCAAATCCGAGGGAGCGATCGCGCTCTCGGAATTCGGCGATGAACTTCCCGCCATCGGCGATGTCTTCGAGGTCTATTACGCCGGCCTCGACGAACACGACACCGCCAACCTTTCCAAGCGTCGCGCAGACAGGCTGCGAGCTTGGGAACGAGTTTCCACCCAGTACAGCGAAGGCGATCAAGTTCAGGGCATCGTTCAGCGCAAGATCAAAGGTGGCCTTTTGGTCGATGTGGAGGGCGTCAACGTCTTCCTGCCGGCCAGCCAGGTCAACCTGCGCCGCACCCACGACATCTCCGATTTCGTGAACGAGCCGATTCGCGCCGTGATCATCAAGATCGATCCGGAGCGCATGAACATCGTCATTTCGCGTCGC
>JAJDES010000067.1 GCA_029259675.1 Planctomycetota bacterium | reverse complement strand
TCCGGCGGCGCCTCCGAAGGGGATATTCATGATCCCGCACTTCCAGGTCATCCAGCCGGCGAGGGCGCGCAGGTCGTCCACGCGAATGTCGTCGCTCAGGATCATCGGACCGATGGTCGGTCCCAGTCCCGAGTGATGTTGGACTCGAAAGCCGTCGAGCACTTCGGTTTTGCCGTTGTCGAGCCTGACGGGAACCGCCACCCGCATTTCGCGGTCGGGCTTGCGCAGGATGGAGTACAGCTCTTCGGGCAAGCCCAGACGGCGCGCGGCGTCGTCGAACTGGCTCATCATCGTCGCAAAGGGCGACTCGTCGTCCAAGGGGGGCAGGGACGGCAACTGATCGGGACGTACGGCCGTAGCCTCACTATCGCTCATGATCGTGTTCACTTGATTCTGGACGGGGGGGCGATCAGGAGAACACGCCGCGCAGGCGGTAAACGCGCGCGACCCGGTCGATGGCCAATATGTATGCGGCGATGCGCATCGAAACGTCGTACTTCTTGGCAACCGAACTGACGTCTTGGAAGGAAGTCGCCATGGTCTGCTCGAGCCGCGAATTGACGACGTCTTCAGTCCAGAAGTAACCCATCCGGTCCTGGACCCATTCGAAGTAGGAAACCGTTACGCCGCCGGCATTGGCCAAAATATCGGGCACGACCATCACGCCCGCCTGATCCAAACGTTGGCTGGCTTCGGCCGTGCAGGGACCATTGGCGCCCTCGACAATCAGTTTGGCTTTGATGTTGTCGACGTTGCGGCTCGTGATTTGGTTCTCGGTGGCGGCCGGAATCAAAATCTCGCAATCCAGTTCGAGCTGATTGCAATCGGAGCTGTACTCACCTTCGGCGTAACCCTCGAGCTTGCGGTGTTCCTTCAAGTAAGAGAGCACGGCGGGCATGTCGAGTCCCTTTTCATTGTTCAGGACACCGTACATGTCGCTGATGCTCGTGATGCGATAACCCTCGCGGTGCAGCAGCAGCGCGGCAATGCCGCCGACGTTGCCGGAGCCCTGCACGACCACGCGCGACTCGTGCGGATCGAGTCCCAGGGTGCGCATGGCTTCGCGCGTGGAAATCATCACGCCGCGACCCGTGGCCTCCGCGCGCCCGCGGCTGCCGCCGATGGAGAGCGGCTTGCCGGTCACGATCGCCGTGGTGGTGCGCCTGACATGCATGGAGTAGGTGTCCATGATCCATGCCATCGTCTGTTCATTGGTGTTCATGTCCGGGGCCGGGACGTCGCGGTCGGGGCCCAGGATGTCCATGATCCCGGTCGTATAGCGGCGCGTGATGCGCTCAAGCTCCGTAATGGAAAGCTCGCGCGGATCGCAAATGACGCCGCCCTTGGCGCCGCCGAAGGGAATGCCCACAACCGAACACTTCCAAGTCATCCAGGCCGCAAGCGCCCGAACTTCGTCGAGGTGCACATCGGGTGCAAAGCGAATGCCGCCCTTGCACGGACCGCGACTGAAGTTGTGTTGAACGCGATAGCCCTTGAAGACGCGCGTCGAGCCGTCGTCCATGAGGACGGGGATGGCCACGGTTAGTTCGCGATCGGGGGTGCGCAAAACCTCACGCACACCGCTGTCCAATCCCAAGTGATCGGAGGCGACGTCAAAGCGCTTCGCCATCGCCAGGAATGGATTGAGTTCGTCCTGGAAGGAGCCCTGATTGGCTACGGCTGTACCACTGGACATGAATGCGTGTGGTGTCGGCGCGGGGCCGGCACGGCTCGGCTGGGGACTGGGAGGCGTCCTTGGAAGGGAGGATGGGGACTGCGGCGGAGCGGCAGCTCCGAAACGCAACTCACAAGAATTGTATTCGAGCCTCCAGGCCCTTAGGGGGGAACCCCCGAGCCGGAAATTCCTCCCAAAGCCTGCCGCAGGCTGACTGTTCGCACACTCGAATCGAGGCAAAGGGGCCGGAGCTTGACCCAAGGCCCGCGCGGGGTTGGGATTCGGGAGCCATGAGCGACAAGGCATCTGCAGCGGGGCGAGCACCCGACCCCATCCCGGCGCCGGCGCGAATGGGGCGAAGGGCGTCCGGCCGCCCGGGCGGGAGCAAGGTGCGCGGCTGGACGGACGGCTCATTCGAGAGCCTGTTCGCGCCCGGCGGACCCGCGGCGGAGTTTTGGATCGAGGAGCTTTTCAGCCTCGAGAATGCCGAGCCCCTGCGCACGATGCCCGGTCGCGAAACGCTGGCCTGGCAGCCCCGGAGCCATTCGGCGGGGTTGGTGCTCAAGCGCATGCGCGGGGATCAAGCGCGCGAATTTTGGTACGAGCGACTGCGCGGCCAAAGGCGCCGATCTCCGGCCCGCCGCGAAGCGGAAAACCTACTCGGCATGGAGGCCTGCGGCCTGCCCGTCCCGCGCGCGCTGGCCTGGTTTGAGGACGCAAGTTTCGGAGCCAAGGCGCGCAGCGTCGTCATGATGGAGCGCATCGGTCACCGCGAAAGTTTGCGCCAGAGTTTGGCGCGCTGCACGGCGGCCGAGCGCAGAAGGCTCCTGCACGATTTGGCGCCCCTGGTGGCGCGCATGCACCGCCTGGGTTGGTACCACCGCGATCTGTACCTGCAGCACGTGATCCTTGAGAGGGCGGACGAGCAAGAGCGCATGGTGCTGATCGATGTGGGCCGAGCGCGCAACGAAAAGAGTCCGCGCCAGCGCTGGTTCATAAAAGACTTGGCGGCCCTTTTTCACTCGCGCCCGACCGCGCTGACGCAGCACGAAGCCCTGCGCTTCCTGACCGAGTACTTGCAGGCGCGCGGCCTGGGCGGACGCTCGCTGCGCAGGCTTTGGATCGCGCGCATACTCGCCAAAGCGCAGCGCTTGGCCGCACACGCTCCGCGCCACGTGGATCCCGCCGGGGGCATCGGTTGACGCAGTCGTTGAATCAACTGGCGTGCGAGCACCTCATGTTGCGCGCGCCCAACTGGGTCGGCGATTTGGTCATGGCCACGCCCATGCTCGAGGCGGCGCGCAACGATCCGCGCTTCGGCAAGGTTTCGATCGGTGTGCGCAAGCACCTGGCGCCGCTCCTTGCGGATGGACCGCTGGAGCCGCACCTGGTGTCCTTGGGAGGCGGACGCGAGGAAATCGCCCAGCTGAAAGCGTTGAAGATCGACGCCACGCTTCTGTTTTCCAATTCCGCGGGTGCCGCCTGGCGCGCTCTTCGCGCAGGCATCAAAACCCGCGCGGGAGCGGCCCTGGGCCTGCGCCGACATTTCCTGACCCATAGAGTCGTGCCACCCACCCGCGGAGGGCGCCGCTGGCCGATCCCTTCGGCCCACTTGATGCGCGATCTAGCGGGCCTGTTCGGAATCCTGGTGGAGGACTTGCACCCCCAATTGATGCGCAACGCCGAGCGAGACCAATTCGAGCGACAGCAATTGGAGCAGCTGGGCCTCGGCGCCCACGAACCCTATGTGCTCTGCGCTCCAGGTGCCGCCTTCGGCGCGGCCAAACTCTGGCCCCCCGCGCGCTTTGCAGAGGTGCTGCGATCCCTGCACGAGCGTCACGGCCTGCGCAGCGTCGTCAGCGGCGGACCCGGAGAAGAGCCCCTGATGGATGCCGTCGCAGGGCAAGTTCCGGGCGGAATCTCACTCGCAAAGGCCAAGCGCAGCCTGGGCGGACTGAAGTCGCTTGTGGCCGGATCCGAGCTGCTGTTGGTGGGGGACTCGGGACCGCGTTGGGTGGCCGCTGCCTTTGACGTGCCCTGCGTCTCAGTCATGGGCCCCAACTTCCCCGAACTGACGGCGAGCTCGCTGGAATGGTGCGAAGTGATTCGCCGCGACGATTTGGAATGCGCGCCCTGCCTGCAGCGCCAATGCCCGCTCGAACACCATCGCTGCTTGGCGGACTTGGAATCGGAGCCGGTCTTGGCGGCAGCCGAACGCCTGCTCGCGCGACGAGCTGAAGTTGCGCCGGAGCGTCGAGCCGAAGCATGAGTTCAAAACTCTTCCCAGGCGATCGAATCCTGGTTCAAATACCGAATTGGCTGGGCGATGCCGTCATGTCGGAGCCGAGCTTGCGGCGTTTGCACCAGTGGGCGAACTCGGGTGAAACCACAAGCGAGCTTTCCATCGCCGGCCCGCGCAAGTGGCTCGATTTGCTGGCGCACGGATTGCCTCAAGCGCGCCTGATGGAAACCGCGCCCACAGAGCGCGAAAACGTTCAAGCCTGGCGCGGCCACGACTGGGCCCTGCTCCTCCCCAATTCTTTTCGCAGCGCCTGGATTGCCTTTCGAGCCGGCATTCCCAATCGCGTCGGATGGATCCGCGATGGACGCGGAGCGCTTTTGACCCACGGGGCGGCGGCGCCGCTTGAGCGCGGCGGTTTGGCCTTCGGGATTGGCAAGAGCGAGCGCTGGCCGCGTTACTTGCCGCGCCCATTCGGAACGGCCTGCGGCGAATTGCTCGCTTCCATCGGCTTGCCCTTGGCGGAGACGCGACCCCGACTGCGCGCAAGCGAAGTTGTTCGCGAGCGCGTGCAACAGCGATTGGAAACGCGCTGGCCCGCAAACAACTCAAAGTTGGTCGTGCTCAATGCCGGCGGACGACCGGGCGCAGCCAAACGCGCTCCGACCGCGCTGTGGCGCAGTGTCTTGGAGGCTTTGTGCGCGAAAGCGGAGATGCGCTTTTGCATCGTGTGCGGACCGGGAGAGGAAGCGGGTTTGCGGTCGGCCTTCGGCGGCTTCGATCCCGCCCGCGTGGACCTGTGGTGCGAGCCGGCGCCGACTTTGGAAGAGCTGTTGGCGCTCTTGGAAAGGGCCGATTTGTTCCTGGGCGTCGACAGCGGACCGCGCCACCTGGCCCAGGCGGCCGGCACTGCACAAATTTGCCTGGCGGGGCCCAGCGACCCGCGTCACACGGCGGACCATTTGCAGCGGACGAAGGTGATGAGGCTGAATGTGGATTGCGGACCATGTCACCGGGAGCGCTGCGAATTCGAGGACTCGAGGGCCTTGGCGTGCTTGGCGCACGATCCGCGCGAGCTGGCAATCGACGCTCTGGCCCAACTGGGCTAAACTGCCGCGCTCTTCATCTCGCGGCTGCAACTCGCTCGCCAAACCAAATCAAGCACCATGGGCGTCCTCGACCAATTTCCCTCCGATGTTCCCGATCAACCCGAGCTATTGCGCGTGGAGCGCGAGGGCGATCTTGTTTGGTTGACGATCAATCGGCCCGAGGTGATGAATTGCCTGTCGTTCCCGACTCTGCGCCGCATGCGCACGCAGTTGGAGGAGCTTGCGCAAGACCTCTCCGTGCGCGCGGTGTTGATCACGGGCGAAGGCGAAAAGGCCTTTTGTGCAGGGGCGGATTTGAAAGAGCGCAAGAGCATGCCGGCCGAGCGCGTGCCCGACTTCGTGCGCAACATTCGCGGGTTGATGGATGACGTGGAAGCGCTTCCGCAGCCGACCATCGCGGTGGTGAACGGCTTTGCCTTCGGCGGAGGAACGGAATTGTTGTTGGCCTGCGACCTGCGCGTGGTTTCGGCACATGCGAAGCTTGGGCTGACTGAAGTTAGCTTGGCCATCATCCCCGGCGCCGGGGGGACGCAGCGCCTGCCGCGCTTGATCGGGAAGTCGCGCGCGAAGGACTTGATCTTGACCGGTCGCCGTTTGGATGCGGAAGAGGCTGAGCGCATTGGTTTGGCAAACCGGATTGCGCCTGAGGGCGCATTGCGCGAGACGGCTCTAGAAGTTGCGAACTCGATTGCCGCCAACGGTCCCGTCGCCGTGCGCGCGGCCAAGGCCGCTATCGACCAAGGTGTGGAAATGCCCCAAGAGAAGGGGCTCGAGTTCGAAGCAAAGTGCTACGAGCGCACCCTCACAACCAAAGACCGCCTAGAAGCCCTCGCCGCCTTCTCCGAAAAACGCAAACCTGTCTTTGCGGGCGAGTGAGCATTCGCGTGTGTGAATTGCATGCAAGGCAAACTGTGGGGACGAGCTAATTTCTAGCTGAACCCCTGGATGCCTAGGGTGGATGCGGGCCATTTGGCGTCAGGCTGCAGAATGGAACCGATGGGGGCGGGGGCTATTGCAGTCCATCCGGCGGCTGTTTGAGCGCGCACGATTGGGGCTATCGAATCGCGAAGCGATGCCAAGCACACCCCAACACTTTTCCGTGATACAACGAACCCGAGATGGCCGCCCATTTACCCCTCCATTAGCGGAAAGTGTGTAATGAGAAGCACACTGGGGGGGAGAAGCAGATGATTTGACAACTGCTGGAATTTGCGAGTAGCCCGAATGCGTAAACAAGTCTGGGGATCAATCATGAAAGCGACAATTAGAACCGCCGTATCGCAAGCTTCCGCACTGCTCCTAGCCTTTGGAGCGGGTGTTGCCATCACCGAGGCGCGCTCCCCGGACTTGTCTTGGATCGAAGGAAAGAAAGACCTCCTTCGATTCATGAGTGTTGTGCATGTGGAGGATGGGATTGGTGGAACTGTTCCCACCGTCAGGTTTACCGGCGCGAATGTCCAAATCGTTAACGGACTTGGTGCTACAAATGGAAATCCAGAGGATGTTCTTTGTGTTGAGGCCGGGGAGACATTTACTAACGGCGTAGGCAATTTAATTGTTGGGTACAACGAAGACATCAATGATGTGTTCCCCCCAGTTCCAGCCAAGCGGAACGGCTCGCACAACATCATCGGAGGGATCGGAGCAAGCTATTCCAGTTTCGGTGGAATCCTGCTTGGTCGCAAAAATAGTCTCAGTGGACCCTACTCTGGTGTGCTAGGAGGTTTCGGCAATAGAGCGTCCGGCCCCTATTCCGCAATTCTTGGCGGCGGTGGATTCTTCGGCGTCGATCGCAACGTCGCGTCTGGGGAATTTTCCACAATCTCCGGGGGGAGATCCAATTCCGCTAGTGGGCAGCTCAGCCATGTTTGCGGCGGATACAGGAATGAGTCGACCGGCATGGAAGCTGTGGTCGTCGGGGGGATAGAAAATACAGCAAGTGGCAATGATTCGGTCGTTTCGGGCGGCTTGCGAAACATTTCCTCTGGTGCCAGGTCTCAAGTCTGTGGTGGAGATACGAATGAAGCTTCCGGCCAAGACTGCTCAGTTTCAGGCGGACAGGGTAGGAAGGCCAATGGCGATTCCAGTTGGGCGGCCGGATCTCTGTTTGAGGATTCGTGATGCCGCTGGCATGACTGTACTTACCGAAAACCAAGCACGCACTCCCGAGGCCAGTCGCCCGGCTGTCCTGACTGGGGTGCAGTTAAACTTCTCAAAGCAATTTGGGCGTCCATGGTTGTGCCTTTTGCATAAACACTTACCAGGCCGTAATTACGGTGCAGAGTAGTGGGTGGCTGTCTCCGAGACCAACTTTAGACGGAGGAGACGAGCATGTGCGGGCAATGGAATGAGCGTCCCGTCACGGTCCGATACGGCTCTGCGATCCACTTACCAATACAACGTCGCCGGGCGGCAAGAGTTGATCACCGACTCGCTCGGGGTGGATTCTTACTTTGAGTTTGACGCCCAGGGGCGCAAGACCAAGGAGGTTTTGAATTACGACGCCGGGGTGAACTCCGGCGCGCCTTCGGGTACCGATGACAACCAAACTGTCGAGAACGAATACACCGACGGGTTCATGACCAAGCTGACCGCCGTTATGGCTGGTGTCGGGACCCAGGACACGATTTACACCTATGGGACGACCAAGGGGGCGTCTCTGGGGGACTCGAAGATCAGCACCGGCAAGCTGCTGAAGACGATCCAATACCCTGGATTCAGGGGGCGGATCGGATGTCGTCACCTACGCCTACAACGCCCAGGGCGAGCTGATATATGTCGAGGATCAATCCGGCAATGTGATCAAACACATAATCGACACGGCTGGTAGGGTGACAGAGCGGCAGGTCACTACGGTGGATGCCGACTTCGACGATACGGTGCGGCGCATCGAGACGTCGTTCAACTCTTCAGGAGAATTGGAACTCGTCACGCAACACGACCATCCGACCAACGATAATGACTAGTAAACAACCTGCATGGATCTTCGTCACCGTAATGGCGTGCTGGCTCGCTGGCACACGCGGAGGAGATGACACTCTGATGGCCGATTCGGCGTGGCTTCAAGAGAAACGAGAGATCCTGCGACACATGACAATCGTAGAGCTCGATGATGGTCAGGGGGGAACTGTCAAGACGATCAGGATATCGGGCGCTAATCTCCAGATCGTGAGTGGGTTGAATGCTACGAATGGGCTCCCGGGTGAGGCGGACTCCATCGACTTGGATTTGACCGTGACAAACGGGCTGGGAAATCTAATCGTCGGCTACGGCGAAGGTGTCGATGGAGAGACTCCGACGAGGACGGGCTCGCACAATATCGTGGGAGGGATTGGTGCTTCATACTCCAGTTTCGGAGGAATGGTCCTCGGTAGATCCTGCGAGTCGACGGGGCCCTATGGGTGCGTTGTGAGTGGCAACAACAATCAGGCCCAAGGAGCGTACTCGGCAGTTCTCGGCGGAGGTGGGGTTGGCTTCGGGACTAGCCAGGGAAACGTTGCTCAGGGTGAATGGTCGACCGTGGTCGGCGGTGGGAACAACATGGCGGAAGGTCAGGGAGCATCCGTGGTTGGGGGATCTCAGAACCGGGCCCTGGCAAGTGAGGATGTCATCGTGGGCGGGTTTCTAAATGTCGCTTCAGCTAGCCAAGGAGTGGTGTGCGGAGGCAGGGAGAACCTGGCGGACGGTCCTCACTCTGTGGTTTGTGGAGGCTCCGGGAATACAGCGAAAGGCTTTAATTCCGTTGTCAGTGGTGGCTCGCAACGGGAAGCGGCGAACTCAAACGACTGGGTCGCGGGCAGTTTGTTCGAAGCGAACTGATTCAGAAATTGTCGGCCCTGTGCCCATCAAGAAAGCAATTGCCACGCTGCGGATGCAGAGTGGGGCAATATGCGGTCGTCTCCGACAGCGGGGTTAGCGAGAGGAGCACTGATTTGCGAACCATGGACTGAGCGTCCAGCGCGCTCCGATACGGCCTGCGATCGACTTACCTATACAACGACGCTGGGCGGGAACAGTTGATCACCGACTCGCTCGGGGTGGACTCTTACTTCGAATTCGATGCTCGGGGGCGCAAGACTAAGGAGGTGTCGAATTACGATGTCTGGTCGAGCTCCTTCAAAGAGAGAATGCGGTTCACACGCGGCTCGAGTCCCGGAGGGCAGTTCATGTCGAACAGCGCTTTCACCGTTATTCACAGCGTCGCTTAATGAAAAACGAGGCTGGCGGCGGTTTATTACTCATCGCTGTCGGGGGCTTGCTTGTAGCGCAGGGTGGAGCGGGCTAGCTCGGGGCGGCCTGCGTCTGCTTCTTGGGCGCGCAGGACCAAGCATCAGGCAATGGAGCAGCGGGCGTGACTGAGGCAATCGGCTCGCATGCCCATTAAGTGCACAGTAAGGCCGGACGGAGTGCAGCGCGTCGAGCCAATATGGGGGAGAAGCAGGTAATTGGGCAACTGCTAGAATTTGCGAGTAGCCCGAATCCGTTTTAAGTCTGGGGATCAATCATGAA
>JAJDES010000066.1 GCA_029259675.1 Planctomycetota bacterium | reverse complement strand
GCTGATCGCCGGCGCCGTCAAGCTGTGGGGTGCCGACGAGGGCTACCTGCAACTTTTCGAAGGCGAGCGCTCGGACGAGTACGTCAGCTATCACAACTGGGAGGTCGCGATTTACGATGCGACGGCGACCAGTGATGTGCTTGAGTACATTATTCCGGAAGATAAGTTCCTGGACCTGAAGGGGGATCGGGCGGCTAGCTTTTCGAATCCGAAGCTGCCGTTCGTGTTGAGCCTTTCCAACTTCTCAAAAAATTGCAGGGCACTTCCCAAGGGTCCGAACTGGGAAACGCCTTATCCCGTTGTGGACGGCTATGCCCTGCTCGACCTCGAACTTGCAAAAGAAGAGGAGCAAAATGTCGCCGGGATGTACGCTTCGGTCGAATCCTTGGCGGAGGGAACCCAGGGCACGAGCGCCGAGACCCAGGGCATTCTTTGGTCTGTTGAGCGCTTGCCGTGGACATTTGAGGCGGGCGGCAAGATCTGGGCGGTGAGCCTGCGGCACACCCGCTACAACATGCCGTACACGATCGAACTCGATGACTTCAAGCGCGATTTGCATCCGCGAACCGGAATGGCCAAGAGTTACGAGAGCGATGTTCTCAAGCTCGATGGCGCAGCCCACGAATCGATCAACATCAGCATGAACAACCCCCTGCGCGATGGGGGCTTGGTGCTCTTCCAATCGAGTTGGGGCCCGTCGGATGCCAGGCCGGGGGAACCGCTGTTTTCGGTTTTCTCGGTGGTGCGCAACCCGTCGGATATTTGGCCCGAAGTGGCCATGTGGATTATTGCCGCGGGGTCCTTGCTGCACTTCATGATGAAATTGAGCAAGTACTTCACGCGCTCCTCCAAGCGACTCGCCGACGCGAAGCAGGCAGTTGAGGGAACCCCGTCATGAAGCCGATTCAAGCAATCGAAATTTGCAACACCAAGCGCCGCTCAACCATGACCAAGCTTATGAAATCGCTTGCCGTCGCCTTGGCTCTCTTGCTGTCCTTTCAGTCGCAGGTCCAGGCGCAAGTCGGAGCTCCCGCGCGCGAGCCCTGGTCCGACGAGGTCCTCCATCTGGCGGCGACGCTGCCGATCCAGGATGGCGGGCGGGTCAAACCGCTGAGTACCTATGTGGGCTTCACGCTGCTCAAGATGAACGGCAAGCGCACCGTGGTTCTCAAGGGAGCGGGCGAAGATGGTGAGGACTTCAAGCTCGACCCCATGAGCTGGTTCCTCGACTGCCTTTTCTATCCCGGACTCGCCTCCAACTACACTTGCTTCGTCGTTCAGGACACGGAGGTTTTGAAGCGCGTCGGGTTGTCCGTATCCGGGAAGCGCAAGCGCGACACCTTCTCTTACAACGAAATTCAATCGGCACGCGTGGCCTTGTTTGAGCGAGCCCATCAAATCTCTTCTATCGACCCCAAGGACATGACGCCGATCGAGCGACAGACCTTGGCGCTGGCGCACAATCTGCGTGACTTTGAAGATTTGATTCACTTTCTTGATTTCACGCGGCGCGAGTATCCAGTTGGGGGCTCCGAGTCCTTGCGCGAAATTTGGGGCGGGAAAGAACGAGCACTGCTGGGCGGTGTGCTGAGTGAATTCGATGCCTTCCTAGCGCACGCGAAGGAAATGCAGGGGGCGGCGATGCAAAATGTGCAATCGCCCGAAGTGCAAGCCATGAGCCAGCTGATGGCTGAGCTGGGCGCGCATGTGGAGGCCGGTCAGTCCAGCCTGGCACTCGTGGCTCCCAAGCTCAGCAAGGAGCTGGCGCCGGAGTGGATGACGCCCACGGACTTGATCCGCGAGATTATCGTGATCGAAGATGCGCAGGATCGCCGCGACGCCATAGGTGTCCTGACGGGATTTGAGAAGCTGCGCCTAAATGTCGATGACCGCGCGACCTTCAAGAAGGAGCTCGAAGCTCTTCACGCCGCTCTCATTGCCTCGCCTACCGAGCGAGGCGAGTACGGCAAAATCGAGAGCGAAGTCGCCTTCTACAAGAACGATCTGTTCACCTATGCGTTGATCCTATTCTTGCTCGCTTTCTTACAGCAGTGCGCGCTGTGGATCATGCCCAATGCCGCCGGCAAGGGAGCCATGTGGCTGACTCGCAGCGTCTGGTTGTTCTTGAGCTTGGGTGCGGGATACGTGGTTACGGGCATTGTCTGGCGTTGCATCCTGCGCTCCCGCCCGCCGGTCAGCACGCTGTACGAGACTATTCTCTTTATTACCGCCGTGGCCGTGATCGTTTGCATGGTGATTGAGTTGATCAACCGCCAGCGCATCGCGCTTGGAGCGGCGAGCATTCTGGGCGCGCTCGGAATGTTTCTGCAGTACAAGTACGAACTGAAGGAGGCCGCCTCTGCGGGCGACACCATGCCCAGCTTGGTGGCGGTGCTCGACACCAACTACTACTTGGCGATTCACGTGACCTCCATCACGATGGGCTACGCAGCCGGCCTCGTGGCTTCGTTCTTCGGCCACGCATGGATCCTGACGAAGGTCGTTGGAAGTTCTTGGAACACGCGCGAAATCAGCCGGATGCTCTATGGGGCGCTTTGCTTCAGCCTGATCTTTTCCATCTTTGGAACGATCATGGGCGGTGTTTGGGCCAACGATAGCTGGGGCCGTTTTTGGGGCTGGGATCCCAAAGAAAACGGGGCGCTCATGATTTGCCTTTGGCAGCTCCTGATGCTGCACATGCGCATGGGCGGCTACATCAAGAACTTCGGTCTTGCGATCATGTCCATTTTGGGCGGGATGGTCGTCGCCTTCTCATGGTTCGGAGTGAACCTGTTGGGGATCGGCCTGCACAGCTACGGCTTCACCAACGGCGTGTTCAAGACGCTTGTCATCTTCTATGGAATCGAGATCTGCATGATTTTGATCGGCTGCGGATGGTGGTTGTCCCAGCGCAACAAGACTCCGGGCGCCCAGCCGAGCTAGCGAACCCAGCTCAGCAAATGTGTACGGACGAAGGGGACGCGCTGCGCGGCGATTTCAGGCAGCGTCAGTCATTTCAAACACAGGCAATGGATTGGAGTTTCGATGTCGCAGGTTGTTCAGGGTAAGGGCGCTGATGACGCCGCTCGAAAGTTGGAGACGGGCATGACAGCCAAGCGCATCGACGGCAAGGCGATCGCCGCTCAATTGCGAGCGGAGGTGGCCGAGGGGGTGGCCGAGTTGGTGCAGCTCGGAGTGCGTCCCGGTCTGACCGTCGTGTTGGTCGGAGAGGATCCCGCCAGCCAGGTTTACGTCCGCAATAAGGATCGAGCTGCGGAGGCCGCAGGTTTCTTGGTGCGAACGATCAAGTTGCCCGCCGAAACCACACAGGCGGAGCTAATGGAAGCCGTAGCGAAGCTGAATGCGGATGCGAGCGTGCACGGCATTTTGGTTCAGCTGCCGCTGCCGCGCGGACTTGATGAGGACGCTGTGGTGCGCGCCATCGATCCGGACAAGGACGTGGATGGTTTGCATCCCGAAAACGTTGCGCGCCTGGTCATGGGCAGCGAGGGGCTGGTGCCCTGCACGCCCGCCGGGTGCATCGAATTGCTCGATCGAAGCGGAGTCGAAATCGAGGGGCGGCACGCAGTTGTGGTCGGCCGTTCGATGCTGGTTGGTAAGCCGCTTGCACAGCTCTTGTTGGCGCGCAATGCCACGGTGACAACGTGTCACAGCCGAAGCCGGGATTTGCCGGCCCTTTGTCGCCAGGCCGATATCTTGGTCTCGGCGGTGGGGCGCTTGGGCCTGATTCGAGCCGATTGGGTGCGCCCCGGAGCCGCCGTACTGGATGTGGGCATCAATCGCAGAGAAGACGGGAAATTGGCCGGAGATGTGGCCTATGAGGAAGTCTCGGCCGTAGCGGGATTCATCACTCCAGTCCCGGGCGGCGTCGGACCGATGACCATCGCAATGCTGCTTCGAAATACACTGACGGCCGCTGCCCGCTCGCGGGACCTGGAACTTGGTGCTCCAAAAGCACCGAGTTCGGACCCCAGTTGACCCATGCAAGACGCCTGGCGCGATAACCCCAGCGGCGGAGGACCCCAATTCGCGTTGCCCCCGATTTCGATCGTGGCCAAGCGCCTGATTCTGATTCAGGTGGGGATCTTCTTCTTTAGTTGGATTCTCTCCTTCGGTGGGGGCGATGCGACGCTCTTTCGTTGGTTCGGTATTTCGCCGCAGATGTGGACCGGGTTTCCACCGCCGATCTGGCAAATCTTCACCTACGGGTTCCTGCACAGCACATCGTCGCTCATGCATCTGTTGAGCAACATGTTGATGCTCTATTTCCTGGGCACCATGTTGGAGGGGATTGTTGGCGGCCGGCGCTTTCTGATGACCTTTTTGAGTTGCGTGCTTGCCGGCGGAATTTTGACCGTCCTGGTGGGGGTGTTGCTCGGGGAAGTCTCACCGACGATCGGGGCCTCGGCCGGGGCCTTGGGGGTTGCTGTTGCTGCGGCCACATTGCGGCCGAAGATGCAGATCATCTTTTTCATCTTCCCGATGACGCTGCGCACTCTGGCACTGATCCTGGTCGCCTTGGACTTGTTCGCCGGCATAAACCTGGTCTTTAAAGCCCAAGCGACAGGCGTGGCCCACTTTGCGCACTTGGGAGGAGCGGCCTGGGGCTTCCTGTTGATCAACCGCGGCTGGATCTGGAAGGATCCATTGGCTGAGGTGGAGCGTCGCGTAGAAGAGCGTCAGGTGGCTTCGGCCCAGCGCGATCGCGAGCGGGTGGACGAGCTGCTCAAGAAAATCCACCAGTCGGGGATTCAATCGCTCAGCGCGAGCGAAAAAAGCTTCCTCAAGCGGGCCTCCAAACGCAGCGGTTAATTCCGCCAAGCCTGGCCCGATTCTCCAAGAGCTTGAGGGCGTAGGTGGTTGCATAGCCGGCCTGCGAACTGGCCCGCGAACTGGCCCGCGAACTGGCCCGCG
Organism: Planctomycetota bacterium; assembly: GCA_029259675.1. Taxonomy (GTDB): domain Bacteria; phylum Planctomycetota; class UBA1135; order UBA1135; genus JAJDES01. The sequence continues at coordinate 8,046 of JAJDES010000066.1, read as the reverse complement.
AACCGGCCTGCGAACCGGCCTGCGAACTGGCCCGCGAACTGGCCTGCGAACTGGTTCGGTGGGCGAGGGTCGCCCAGGCCGCGCAAAGCTGCATGCAACGATGAATCGAGGCTGCCCGCGAGAGCCGGCCGATTGGAGCGGCGTGGGAACTCCTACGGGCTATTGAGAATTGGAGCCTGCAAGCGCCCGTTGCGTGGCGAGTGCGGTTCCTGGCGCCCGCTACTCGGCGCGCCGGCGCTCCCGTGTTGCGCGGGCAGGGGGCAATGCTCGCGCATCGCACTTCCATTGGTTCGGCCTGCGTGCGGCCTGCCGCTAGCGCTAAAATCGAGCTGCAAACTGCCCTCAAACAGCTTCAAGCGTGTACCCACCTGCGCGGCCGACGGTACACTCCGCCGGTACTCTGCGGCTCCATCCGCAGGCCCTCTTGGGAGGAAAATTGATGAAGACCTCGATTTGGATTTTTGCCAGTGCGCTTTTGCTTTCGATCTCTGCCCCCGGGGCGTCCCAGCCGACTGTTGGGCTTTCCGCTGGGCTTTCCGGCCCCGCAAACACGACTCGCTCCGCCAGCATCGTCAGTCCTGCGCCGCGCCCGGCCCCGGAACTGACCTCTGACGAGTTCCTGAAGGAATTTCGCGCTGCGCTTGAAATTCAAGCCCGAAGCGAGATGAAGCGCCTTGTGCAGAAAAACAAGGTAACCGCCGTCGGAGTCATCATCGACCTGTGCGAGGCCATTGCGATCGGTCCCAAGCCGGAAACTCGCGAGCGCCTGGAGATTGAAATGGAGGGCATGCGCGATGCATGGAAGGACGCAACCAACACGCGCTTTGCGGAGAATATTTACGAGTACTTCTCCTTTATCAGCACGTCTTCCCGCGCCACGCGCTCACAGTTGCGCGAGCGCTATCGCAAGGCCGACATCAAGCGCATCAAGTTCAGCGAGGAACGCAATTGGAATTCCCTGGACGCCATTTGTGATGAATTCGCCGCCGTGGCCAAGGGTTTCACCAGCGTTGGTGATCACTACTTTGCCTCCCAATCGTGGTTTTCGGTTGGAGTTGCTGTGGACTACGGCTTGCGGGGCAACGAAGCGGACTTGGAACGCGCTCGCGAGGCGTTTGAGAATTCTTGGAGGTCGCGTGAAAAAATCGACTTGAAAGATCCCTCCTATGACCGGGCCAAGGCCCGAGCCACGGAATTGAAGGCCAGCAGCGGACGCCCCGCGGTGGGGCCGGATGCGGGTGGATCCGATGATCCCGATGCAGGCGAGCCTTCGGAGTACGTCAAGCACTTGCCCGGCGCTTCGCTCAAGGCGGCCGAGGTGTTGAACATGAATTTCGACATGGTGCTCGACCTGGAAGAGTACGAGCGCCCGCACTACAGCGCGGTCAACTTGCCGGTGGTTTGGAACAGCGTTTACCTTCGCGGTCGCGGGTCAAAAATCGATTTTCCGGCTATGGCTGAGAAGGGTCCCGAGTTGGTGCGCGTGGGGTCGGCGGAGCTAGCGGTCGATATCGATCGCGACGGCACCATGGACAATGAGATTCCGATGACGGGCAATACGGAGCCGATTCAGTTCACGATGGGCAGCGGCGATTCGAAGCGCAGCTGGGGGTTCCTGTGCCGAATCTTGACCGCCCAGGAGTTCTACCAAGGGATTGAGATCAATCTCGAGCCCCAGGACCAAGGCCTCAGCCTCTACTTGGCGCCCGCCGCAAGCATGGTCGGTCTCCTGGGTGAAACCCAGTTGCGAGTGATTGACGAGAACTTGGACGGGGAGTACGGCAGCGGGGTGCGCGAGTGGTCTTGGACCGGGTTTACGGAGGGCTTCAGTCAACCGGAGATGGATTCGCTCGTGATCGGCGAATCCGACCGCGCGTTGCCCTTTAGCGAGTACGCCCAAATTGGAGATAAGTGGTATCAGCTGTTGTCGGATAAGGGCGGCAAGGAGCTGCACGTCTCCGAGGCCACGGTCAAGACGGGGAAGCTGAAAGTAAACTTCAAAGGCGGATCGCCGACGTACTTAGTGGTGCGCGGCACGGGCACGTTTGAGTACACCTACTTTGACGTAATGGCAGCCGGCAAAAAGGGGATTGAGGTGCCCACGGGTGACTATTTGATTTACTACGGCGAATTGCGCAAGGGCAAGCGCACTCAAATGATGAAGGCGCTGATCGTTGCCGGAAAAGATCCGCAAAAATGGAGCGTGACGGAGGGCAAGACTACGACCATGGAATTGGGCGGGCCCTTCAATTTTGATTTTGAGCACAGCTCAAAGGGCGAAATGGTAACCCTCAATGGAAAGAGCGTGGCTGTGGTCGGTCGCGGGGGGGAACGCTATGAACGACTATGGAATTGCGCTTCCAAGCCTGAAGTGGAGTACCGCAAGCAGGGCTCCAAGAGGAGCAGCAAGGGCGGCAAGACCAAGCAAGTTTTGGACCAGAACGGCATTATCGAATTGGGCTACGCCAGCGCCTGGCACCCTTTGGATTTGGAATTCAGCAAGAAGGATGCCGATGAGGAAGTGGAATTGATGCTGTTTGAGAAGAAGCACAAACTGTTCGGCAAAGTTAGCTCTCCCTGGAAGTAGGTATACCGTGCTGGACATCAAGATCATTCGGCAGGACCCCGATGCCGTTCGGGCTGGGGCCGCCAAGAAACGTATTCCTTGCGATGTGGATCGCATTTTGGAGTTGGACGCTGATTGGCGCGCCAAGAGTCAGGCGGTAGACGAACTCCGCAAGGAACAAAATGCCTCCAGTAAAGCGATTGGCAAAGCCCTGGCCGGCGCTGCCCCGGAAGAGCGCGAGAAGTTGCTGGCCGGGCAAAAAGAGGCCAAGGCAGAGCTCAAGGCGAAGCAAGATGAGCTCGGTCTCGTTCGACAAGAGTTGGATGGGCTGATGCTGTTGGTGCCCAACTTGCCGTCTGAAGAGGTTCCCGAAGGCGCCGATGATGGCGACAACGTTGAGCTATCGCGTTGGGGCGAGCCGCGCCGTTTTGACTTTGAAGCTCGCGATCACATCAGCCTGGCCCAGGCACAGGATTGGATCGATCTTGAAGCCGGCGCGCGCATGTCCGGTGCGCGCAATTACCTGCTGAAGGGCGACCTGACGCTCCTGGAAGGTGCGGTCATGCGGTTTGCGCTCGACCTGATGGTGGCGCGCGATTTTACTCCGTTGAGTGTGCCGACGCTGGTGCGCAACGAGACGATGGTGGGCACGGGCTACTTCCCCGGCGGTGAAGATCAAGCCTATCGCTGCGACGAGCGCGATGATCTTTGCTTGGTTGGAACCGCAGAGGTTCCCATAACAGCCCTGCATCAAGGGCAAATTTTAGAGGCTTCGCAATTGCCTTTACGCTACGTGGCCATGTCGTCTTGCTACCGGCGCGAAGCGGGCACATACGGCAAGGACACGCGCGGGCTGTACCGGGTGCACCAGTTCCAAAAGGTCGAGCAAGTTGTGATTGATGTGGCCGACGAGGCCCAAAGCATCGAGCATCATCAAGCGATTCTGGCCAATGCCCAGGATGTGCTGCAGCAACTAGAGTTGCCTTACCGGGTGGTCAACGTTTGTGGCGGCGATTTGGGGCAACCCCAAGTGCAAAAGTTCGACATCGAAACGTGGATGCCGTCGCGCGAAGGCTACGGCGAAACCCACTCGGCATCGCGCTTTCACGATTTTCAGTCCCGGCGCTTGAACATGCGCTACCGGGACAAGGATGGCAAGGTTCGCTTTTGCCACACCTTGAACAACACGGTCGCCGCTTCCACGCGCATGCTGATCGCCTTGCTTGAAAATCATCAAGCTGAGGACGGTCGCGTATTCGTACCCGAGCCCCTGCGTGCCTACCTCGGCGGGCGGGACTACTTGGGCAAAGCGTTGGTCCAAGCGTAGGCAGCGGGCCCAATTGCGGCGGGCGACCGCGATCCACTATTCGCTGTGTGCGGAGCCGCAGGCGCGTTGCATATTTGCGGCAGCGGGCGCGTCATTGTTGATCCGATGGTGAAGGGCCCTTTCCTTGGGGGACCCTGTCCTCCGGCTCATGAGGTCAACCTCCGCCGCCGAAGATATCGTTCAGATCCGCTTGCGATCCGCCACCTCCGCCTCCGCCATTCAGGGGGTTGCCCGTGATTTCGAATTCTTCCCCGCCGGGAGGGAAATCCGAACCTCCCAAGCCGGCTGCGGGATCCCCGCCGCCATTCTGGGGAACATCTTCGGCCGGAGGCAGGATCCTCGGAATGGTGGGGACCGGCTGAAGCTCGGTTGCCAAGCGCAAGTCCTCCGGAAAGCGAATCCAGCGCACATATTGCACGCTGCGCAAGCGAATCGGCGCGACCTTGAGTTGTTCGTGCTGAATGCGCGGGGCAAGCTCGAGGGTCAGCGTGATTTTGATGGAGGCTGGCAGACCACTGTACTCGTCACTGTCGGTGCCCCAGCTCTCGACCGGGTCCACATCCGGACCGTCTTCTTCGAAGACTTCGATGTTGAACCCGCGCCCGTCTCCGCCGCTGCCCCCAACCCGGTCGTGCAGGAAAGTAACGTAGGGCTCGCGCTGGGGTTGATCGTTGATGCCAAAGCACTCGAGTCGGTAGATCTCGAGAAAGTCACGATCTTCAGGCTGTTGCCGCAGTCGATAAGCCACGGTGTTGACGTCGGACCAATAATACTCGTTGCCGATGTAATAGGGCTCGAGGCTATTCGTGCATGTTGCAAATTCGATTTGATCGGCATCCATGCCGCCAATGACGCGGTCGGTGACGATCATAGTGAGCGCCGGATCGCGATTGGTCGTGTAGATGGCGCGCAAATCGCGTTCGATCAAATCCAGGATTGCGGGACCCGCCAGTTGGGTTTCACGCAAATTGTAAATGGTGTCCCGGGTCGTCCGCGCCGTTGTCAAAATTTGAGTAATCATGACCAGCAAGCCGGACATGATGAGCAACGTTAGGAGAACCTCAACCAGGGTGAATCCGGCTTGGGATCTGCGCGCACCAAGAAAACCTTTCGCGCCTACTTTGGCGAGGCGCCGTTCGAGCCTGCTCTTTAGCTCTGTCTCTTGCCCGGGCAAATCCGCCCCGCTCGAATTCAGCCGCGGCTGCATGTGCGCATTAGCTGCTCGCTGCTTTTGGATTTGAAGGTCCGTCGCACTCATTGCAGCTCGTCCTCATCTCCTTCGCCATAGATTTGCGCCGGAGGAACATTCCACTCCAAAGTGATTTTGTTCTCGTACTCGCGAATCTGGGGAAAGGTTACTCGCACGCGCACCAGTACATAGGCTTGCTCGACTTCTTCATCCTCTTCGTCATCGTCGTCGCTGTAGTCGTTGCGACTCCAGGGAAAAGGACCTTCTTGATCGTCCTCGTAGCGATCATCAAAGAACTCTTCTTCCTCCCCGCATAGAACCTCAAAGTAGAACTCGGGATAGCCCTCTTCGTAGAAGTCGCCCTCGTGGCGATCGTCTTCCAGCTCGTCCCAGAAGTAGCCTGCGGCAACTTTGCCAAGGGTTAAGCGCGCCAGATCATTGGCTAGGCGTTGGTTGCGGGTGTGGGCGGCAGTCAGCTTCGTGCCGTGCAAGCTTTGCATGACCATCACGAGCCCGATGCCGATCACGAGAATGGTCACCGCTACTTCGGCCAGGGTAAATCCGGAGCTCGCAGGATTGCGGCCACCCGACTTCCTGAGTGCGCTTGAGTATCGAATGGGCATCGCTCTCATCGGAAGTCGGACTCCGTCAGAATCGGACGCGGGTTTTGACCCTCGTGAAAACGAATGAGGCCCGTCAGGGAAAGCACTTCCACCGTGAAGTACCGGTCGTACCTCTCTTGGTAAAGGATGATGCGGTGATCGGTGGAGTATCCCAGGGGCCGAAAGCGAACCGACTGAATGCCCGTCTCGTACAACTCATCATTGAGTTGGATGCCGTGGAAGCTGACGCCTTCCGGCAGCTTCGTCTCGTGAATTCGGCGCAGGTCGGCTTCGTACTCCTCGTAGATCACGAGGTAGGGGCTCAGTCCGCCTTCGCTGTCATTCCAGTAGGGGGTCAATACCCAATAGGTATTGTTGTCCAGATCGTATTGAAAGAGAAACTCGCGGTTGCGTGCGATCGCTTCCGACCGGGTACCGTGCAAGTGATCGGAAAGCACGCGCACGGCTGAGTTGAGCTGAGTGCGCGGTAGGACATTTTTATAAGAGATCGTCACAATCCCGACAATCAAACCCAAAACGGCCACGACCACCATCAGCTCCACCAGGCTGAAACCGCGGCGAGCTTGTGGTGCAGCCCCAAGTGCGCAGGGGCGCATCAGCGGTTCGAATTGGGGAGGCTCAGCGTTTTTGTTCCCGATCCCCTGCCGGAGCGCCGAGGCGTCCGGTCGCAATACTTTTGCAGTTGGGGAAGGGATCGGGGCCGCGCGCATGGCTCAGCGGTTCTTGATCGTCTTGTTGTCGAGATCGGAATCTTTGCCATCGCCGCCTTCAGCGCCGTCGGCTCCCAAGCTCTTGACCAAGGCGTCCGGACTTGCCGAGTCGGGCGCGTAGTAAATGTATTCGTTGCCCCAGGGGTCCTTGGGCAGGGTCTCGCGATCCAAGAATTTCTCGCCTGTTTCGGAATCGGGTTCGATCAATTCTTCCAAGCTATCGGGGTAGCGTCCCTGGTTCATGATGGCGAACTCTTCCAGTGCGCTGGCAATGGCAGTGATGTCTGCCTCAGCCTTTTTCACTTGGGCGAACGTGAAGCGTTGCATCACGTTGGGAACCACCAGGCCGGCGAGCAGGCCGATGATCACAATGACTACCATCAGTTCAGCCAGGGAGAATCCGGAACTGGGGTTGGATTTGAATTTCAGGGTCTTCATGGGTGTCTCGAACTGAATTCTGGTGCTGGTGGCAAAACGCCGGCCAAATGCCAGTTGGGAGGCCGAAATGGATGCCTAATTTCACAACGAGTGAGGGCTTCGTATCTTCCCAACGGCTATTCCCGGCTGCGTACGTGGCTGGGGCCTAAACTGCAAGCTACATCGGATTTGGCCTGGAATGAAGCCCCCTGAGGCTATCCGGCGGGGGGGCCGGGAGGGAAACCGTCGCGAAGGCTTTGGCAGTGGATTTGAGGGATTTGGGCAGGTGACTGTTTGGGGCCGGTTTTGTGGCCGGTTCAGGGGGGGGGCAGCGAGAATTGGATTCCGTTTGGGTGTTTCGGCTTAGGCGGGGCCAGGCGAGGCTCCGTGGGGGGCGAGGGAGCCGCGAAGCCAGGCAGCCCGTGATGGAGGAGGGAGCTCGCCTCCGGGGTTCGTCACCGAGCGAGGTGGAGCATGTGCGGGAACCCGGTGCAGGTGATTATTGAATCGAGCCCACCTGAAGGATCGGCAAGACGATTGCGTAGACGATAAAGCCCACAACGCTGGCCAGGAGGATGATCATGATCGGCTCCAGCAGTGTGGTCAGCCGATCGGTAACTACAGCGATCTCCTCATCGTAGGCATCGGCGATGCGATCGAGCATTTGCTCAAGCTCGCCGGACTGCTCGCCAACAGCGACCATGTATCCGACCACGGGCGGGAAGACACCGGTTGCCTTGAGCGGAGTGGCTATGTCGGCGCCTTCGAGGATGCGAGTGCGGACGTGCTCGGTGGCGTCTGCTATGACGCGATTGCCGACGACCTTGCGCGTTACTTCCAGGCTTTGCACGGCGGCTACGCCACTGGAGAGCAGGGTTGCCAGGGTGCGCGTGAAGCGACCGACGGATGCTTTGAGCAAGAGGTCCCCAATCAAGGGGATGCGCAGCATGGCTCGGTCGATGGTCAGCCGACCTTTGTCGGTCTTGTAGACGCGCTCCATGGTGGCCGAGACGGCCGCAATAATTAGGCAGCCGACCCACCAGTAGTTTTGAAATAGCCGACTGATATCCATGAGGACTTGAGTCGGTAGGGGCAGCTCTTGGCCGGTGTCCTCAAGCATGGAAGTGATCTTGGGCACCACCATGGTCATCAAAATGCTCACGACGATGACTCCCAAGAGAATCATCATGACCGGGTAGGTGAGGGCGGAGACA